>JBDHSR010000265.1:0-5127 GCA_039808305.1 Gemmobacter sp.
GCCCGGCGCAGCGCCAGAACCGCGTTCATGCCGCCGAAGGCGAAGGCGTTCGACAGCGCGACCGAGACCCGCGCCTGCCGCGCCACGTTCGGCACCACGTCCAGCGCGCAATCCGGATCCGGCGCCTCATGGCCGATGGTGGGCGCGATCACCCCCTCGCGCAGCGCGAGCAGGCAGGCCAGCAGCTCCACCGCCCCCGTGCCGCCGATCAGATGCCCGTGCATCGCCTTGGTCGAGGAGACCGGCAGCCGCGCGGCATGACCCCCGAACACCTCGGCGATGGCGGCGCATTCGGTGCGGTCATTGGCGGCGGTGCCGGTGCCATGGGCGTTGATGTAATCCACATCCTCCGGGTTCAGCCCGGCGTCGCGCAGCGCGCCCCGCATCGCCCGCACCGCGCCGTCCCGCGACGGCATCACGATGTCGCCCGCGTCCGAGGTCATGGCGAAGCCGGTCACCTCGGCCAGGATCTCCGCCCCGCGCCGCCGCGCCAGATCGTAATCCTCGAAGACGAAGACCGCCGCCCCCTCGCCCATCACCATGCCGTTGCGGGTCAGGCTGAACGGGCGGCAGCCGTCGGGCGACATGACGCGCAAGCCCTCCCAGGCCTTCAGCCCGCCGAAGCAGAGCATCGCCTCGGCGCCGCCGGTCAGCACCGCCGGGCATTGGCCGCCGCGCACCATCTGGAAGGCCAGCCCCATCGCGTGATTGGAGCTGGCGCAGGCGGTCGAGACGCTGAACGCCGGCCCCTTGATGCCGAATTCCATCGAGACATGCGCGGCGGCGGCGTTGTTCATCAGGCGCGGCACGGTGAAGGGATGGACGCGGGCCTTCCCCTCCGCATAGACCGCCCGGTAACTGTCGTCGGAGGTGCCGAGGCCCCCCGCCGCCGTGCCGAAAACCACGCCCGCCGTCTCGTCCAGGGCGCCCGGGAAATCGAGGCCGGCCTGCGCCACCGCCTGCCGCGCGGCGTGCAGGGTGAACTGGGTGAAGCGGTCGCAAAGCTGCAACTGCTGGCGGTCGAACAGGGTTTCCGGTTGCCAATCCGTGACTTGCGCGCCGATCTTCACGGAAAGCCGCTCGCGGTCGCGCAAGAGGAGCGGCCCGATCCCGCAGCGCCCCTCGCGCATCGCGGCCCAGGTGGCGCCGACCGTTTGCCCCAGCGCGTTGACCGTGCCCGCGCCGGTGATGGCGACCCGCCTCACGCCGCCTTCCGCGCCACCAGCCCCGCGACCGCCGCGACGATGGCCCCGACCGAGGAGATGTCGAACTCCGACCGGCCCGGCTCGTTGGCGTTGAACGGCACCGAGATGTCGAAGGCCTCCTCGATGGCGAAGATGCTTTCCACCAGGCCGAGGCTGTCCAGCCCCAGATCCTCCGGCCGGTCCGCGATCCCGATCTCGCCGGGCGCGCGCATCGCCTGCGCGGCCAGAATGGCGATCACCCGATCCTCAACGCTCTGCCCAATGCCTTGCATCGTCACCCTCTCCGATCTCTCCGCCACGGGGGCTATCAGGACTTTGCAACAGCTTTCTGAAGTTCCGCAACCGCCGCGGCGAGGCGCGGCAGGCGGCGCAGCGCCTTGTTGATCTCGACCTGCGTCTCCATCTTCACCGCCGGATTGCCGAGGATCACCCGACCCGCCGGCACATTGGTGAAGATGTTCGACCCGCCGCCCGCGATCACGTCGTCGCCGATGAAGATGTTGTCGTTGACGCCGACCTTGCCGGCCAGCACCACCCGGCTGCCGATCCGGGTGGACCCCGCCACGCCGACCTGGCCGCAGAGCAGGCAATCCTCGCCCACCTGGACGTTGTGGCCGATATGGACCAGATTGTCGATCTTGGTGCCGCGCCCGACGCTGGTGTCGCGGATGGTGCCGCGGTCGATGGTGGAATTGGCGCCCAGCTCCACATCGTCGCCGAGACGCACCGCGCCGAGGCTGTGGATGCGGGTCCAGCTTTGCTCGCGGATCGCGTCGCGCTGGCCGAGGGTGGTGCGGATTTCTTCCACGCCGCTCTTCTCGGGGGTGACGAAGCTGAAGCCGTCGGCGCCGATCACCGCGCCGGGATGGCAGATCAGGCGGTCGCCGATGCGGACGCCGGCGCCGATGCGGGCGCCTTGCAGGATCAGCGCATCGGCGCCGATCTCGGCCCCCTCGGCGATGCTGGCATGGCTGGCGATGCGCGCGCGCGGGCCGATGCGGACGCCGGCGCCGATGGTCACGAAGGGGCCGATCGCCGCCCCCTCGCCGATTTCGGCCGAAGCGTCGATCACCGTCATCGGATGGATGCCGGGCGCGATCCGCGGCCCCGGATCGAGCATCCGCGACAGCCCCGCCATCGCCAGCCGCGAGCGCGGCGCGAAGATCGCCGCCTCCAGCCCGAGCGCCTGCCAGTCCGCCCCGGGCCAGAGCAGCGCCGCCCGCGCCGCCCCCCGGCCCAGCCCCTCGGCATATTTCGGATCCATGGCGAGCGCGAGGTCGGTCGCCGTCGCCGCCTGCGGCTCGGCGGCGCGCAGGATCGTCAGGTCGAGATCGCCGGCGGCTTCCGCCCCGAGGGCGGCGGCGATGTCGCGGATGGTATGGGCCATGGCGTCCTCACTGGCGGGGCGGGATGCCCCGCCCCCGATTTAGCCCTGCCGGCCGCCCGGCGCCACCCCGGCCTCCAGCAGCGCGTCGTAAATCAGCGCGTCGCGGCCATAGATGTCGCGGCGATAGTTCATGTCGCCGCGCGCGCCGGGGAAGGCGGTGAAATAGACCAGATGCACCGGCACATGCTCCACCAGCTTGATCGCCTGTTCCTGCCGCGAGTCGAGCGCCTTGCGGAAGGCGGCCTCGGGGTCGTCGCTCTGCCGGGCCAGCAGCGCATGGGCGAAATCGAAGGGCCGCGCCAGCCGGATGCAGCCGTGGCTGAAGGCGCGCACCTCGCGGTCGAACAGGGATTTCGACGGCGTGTCATGCAGATAGATGTTCCACTGGTTCGGGAACATGAACTTCACCAGCCCCAGCGCATTGCCGTCCGAAGGCGGCTGGCGCATCGCATAGGGGAAATTCGCCGCCGTATACTTGCCGAAATTGATGCGCGAGCGGTCGACCACCCGGCCCTTGCTGTCGACGATCTTCAGATGGCCGGCGGCGTTGGGGTTCTTCTTCAGCAGCGGCAGATATTCCTTGGTGGTGATCGAGCGCGGCACCGACCAGCTCGGGTTCACCACCATGTATTCCATCTCGTCCGAGAATTCCGGCGTGCGCTGGTCGCCCACGTTCTTGCCGATCACCGCGCGGGTCGAGAAGGTTTCCTTGCCGTCATCGACGATGCGGGCGGTGAAATCGGTGAGGTTCACCCAGATATGCCGCCGGCCGCGCTCGATGTTCATCCAGCGCTCGCGCTCCAGCGCGACGAGGATGGATCGCATCCGCGCCTCGGGGGCCACGTTCAGCTCGGCCAGCGTCGCCTCGTCCACCACCCCGTCGGGTTCGAGGCCATGGGCGAGCTGGAAACGCTGCACCGCCTGCTGGATGTCGCCATCGTAATCGCGCGTGGCCGAGCGCGACAGATAGCCCATCGCCACCAGCCGGTCGCGCAGCGCGACCACCGCCTCGCCGCTCGCGCCGGGCTTCAGCCCGGCCACGGTCAGCGGCGCGCCCCAGCCGCCGGCGGCGATCACCCGTTCCAGCCCCATCCGGGCCTTCATCAGCTGCGCATAGGCCGGCGCGGTGGGGGCGAGACCGGCGAGATAGGCGGCGAGATCGCCGCCCTCCAGCACCGCGAGCGCCGCCTCCTCGGGCTGGCGCGGCAGCGCGCGGACGATGCCGGGATCGACCTTCTTCGGCTCCAGCACCCCGGAATGCAGATCGCGCGCGTAGTCGAGGAAGGCGCGGGTCATCCGCACCTCGATCCGGGCGCGGTCGCCCTCGGTGCGGGCATTGCGGAAGCCGTCGGCGAGGGCGCGGGCGTCGTAGCGCTGCACCGGCAGGCCATGGGCATGGGCGCGGCTCAGCGCGTCGAACAGCGCGTTGCGCCGCTCGGCATCGGCGGCGCCGGTCCAGACCGGGGCGTAGCCGCGCCGGGCGTAGAAGGCCGCCACCGCGTCGCGGTCCGCCGCCGCGATGGCCACAGCCTGCACGAAAGGATCGAGCCCCTGCGCCGGCGCCGTCAGCGGGACCGAGGCCAGCACCAGGGCGAATGCGCAGGACAGGGCCTTTCGGGACGGGCGGGAAATCGGCATCACAACCTCGGCAGGAACAATCTCGTTTCCGTGAATTTCGGGGATTTCCCCGGGTGAGTCCATTCACAACCGTTTCAGGTCGCCGGGAAAGACTGTGGCGCAAGGGCAAAAACTGTCACATTTCGGCAACGCGGCGGCAAATTGCCAAACGGTTCCCGGCCAGGCGCGCGATTCAGCAAATATTTGCCGATCGGGTGTCCACTGGGTCCGCTGCGGCCAATCTGCCCCTTCTGTCACGATTCGACTTGTGTCATAACAAGCCTGCACTTGGGGAAAGTGGCAGAAACCGCAAGCAAAAGCGGTAGAAGACCGAAGGACAGGCTCTCATGACCAATTCTGCGCAAACCGGCTTCACGCGGCGTGGCCTTCTTGGTGTGTTCGCGGCGACGGCGGTTGTGGCGGCGCCGACCTATTCCAACGCTTTCGGGCTGTTGCGCGGGGCCGGCGACATCCGCCGGGTCCGCATGTATTCCGGCCGGACCGGCGAAAGCCTCGATACGATCTACTGGATCGAGGGCAAGTACATCAAGGAAGTGCTGAAGGAAATCAATCACTTCATGCGCGACTGGCGGACCGACGACACCATTACGATGGATCCGCGCACCGTGGACATCATGGCGGCCTCGCACCGGCTGATGGATGTGTCGGAGCCCTATATGCTGCTGTCGGGCTATCGCAGCCCCAAGACCAACGCGATGCTGCGCTCGCGCTCGGGCGGGGTGGCGAAGCATTCGCTGCACATGAAGGGCCAGGCGGCGGATCTGCGGCTGAAATCGCGCTCGGTGAACCAGATGGCCCGCGCGGCGGAAGCCTGCGCCTCGGGCGGGGTGGGCCGCTATTCCGGCTCGAACTTCGTGCATATGGATTGCGGCCCGGTGCGGCACTGGGGCGGCTGAA
>JBDHSR010000266.1:0-5099 GCA_039808305.1 Gemmobacter sp.
GGCCGGAAAACACGAAGGGCGGCGCGATGGCGCCGCCCTTTCGCGATGTCTCCGCCGGATCAGGGGCAGGGTTTCTCGGCGGTCGGCACACAGCTCGCCGCCGGAGCGGGGGTTGCCGCCGGGGCCGCGGGTTCCGCCGGGGCGGGAGCGGCCGGGATGGCCGCCGCCGGCTGCGGTGCGGGCAGGGCCGGGGCGGGCGTCACGACGGCGGGGCCGCCGATGACCGGCGGCGCGGTGATCGGCGCCGTCATGGTCGGGAAGCCCGGCGCCGGCGCGCCCGGATTGCTGGCCGAGACCGGCGCCGGCTTGGGCTGGGCGGGCTTCGCCGCGGCGGCCTTCTTGCGCGGCGGCGGGGGCGGCAGTTTCAGCGCGGTCGGGCGCGTGCCGTCGGCGTTCAGCACCACCACCTTCACGCCGTTCGGCACGCGGTCGTAAAGGTCGATCACGTCCTGGTTGATCATGCGGAAACAGCCCGAGGAGGCGTTGCGCCCGATCGATTTCCATTCCGGCGTGCCATGGATGCGGAAGCCGTAATCGACGCCGTTGGTGGTGAGATAGAGCGCCCGTGCGCCGAGCGGATTGGTCGGCCCGCCGGGCTGGCCCTTCTCCCATTTCGCCAGTTGCGGCTTGCGCTCGATCATCTCCTTCGGGGGCGTCCAGGTCGGCCAGTGTTTCCGGCTGGTAATCAATGCCTCGCCGGCCCACTGGAAGCCATCGGCCCCCACGGCGATGCCGTAGCGCATCGCCTTGCCCGGCGCGGTGACCAGGTGCAGGGTCTTCCTCGTCGGGTCGATGATGATGGTGCCCGGCGGATCCTGGCTGTCATAGGCCACTTCCTGCCGGCGCAGATGCTCGGGGATCTTGTCCTCTGGCACGGCGGGAATGGTGAAGGCGCCGTCCGGCCGCGCGGCATAGGCGTTCACGAAATCCTCGGGAACCGGCTGCTTGACGACCGGCGCCTGAGGCTCGGGCGATTTGGTGGCCTCGGTCACGCCGGGCTGTTCGACACAGGCCCCGAGGCTTCCGATCAGCACCCCGCCCAGCACGAGGGCAAGCACATTGCGCAGCATATGATCACATCTCCAGCGAATCCGAAACGGAACGGCTCACACCGATACACCATGAAAACCTCTAAGATAGTGTGCCGTTCCGGTCCATCGCGGATTGTTCACAGAGATGTGCGCAAGTGCCACAATTCGGGGAACAGCTCGACCTCCAGCATCCGGCGCAGGTATTGCACGCCCGAGGTGCCGCCGGTGCCGCGCTTGAAGCCGATGATCCGCTCGACCGTGGTGACGTGGTTGAAGCGCCAGCGGCGGAAGTAATCCTCGAAATCGACGAGTTTCTCCGCCAGTTCATAGGCTTCCCAATAGGCCTCGGGCGCGCGGTAGACGGTCTCCCACACCGCCTGCACGCCGGGATGCGCGGTCCAGGCCTGGCGCAGGTCGCGCTCCAGCACCTCCTGCGGCACCGGCAGGCCCTGCCGCGCCAAGAGCCGCAGCGCCTCGTCATAGAGCGAGGGGCGGGCCAGCTCCGCCTCCAGCTTCGCCACCAGGTCGGGGCGGTGGGCGTGCGGCTTCAGCATGGCCGGATTGCGGTTGCCGACCGCGTATTCGATCAGCCGGTATTGCCAGCTCTGGAAGCCCGAGCTCTGCCCCAGCCCGTCGCGGAAGCGGGTATATTCCGAAGGCGTCATGGTGCGCAGCACGTCCCAGGCCGAGTTGAGCTGCTCGAAGATCCGGGCGATGCGGGCCAGCATCTTGAAGGCCGGGCGCGCCTCGCCGGCGGCGAGGCAGGCGCGCGCCGCGTCGAGCTCGTGCAGCGCCAGCCGCATCCAGAGTTCCGAAGTCTGGTGCTGGATGATGAACAGCATCTCGTCATGCGCGCCGGTCAGCAGGTGCTGGGCGTCGAGGAGGCTGTCGATGCTCAGGTAGTCGCCATAGGACATGCGGCCGTCGAACGACATCTGCGCGCCGTCGCGGGCGGGATCGTAGGTGGTCATTGGTTCTCTCCGGTTGACAATGGGGCAGGGGCCTCGGGGGGCGCTCAGGCCCCGGCCCGCCGGTTCAACACGGAACAATTGCCCAGCCGCCGCCACAGGCAGATCCAGCCCGCCGGACGGCAGAGCGGGCTGCGCGCCTCGCTGCCGGACATGCGGGGAAGGGACAGGATCATCTCGCCATGGCTCCGGGATGCGTTCGTCGCGGTGGCCAGAATGCGCGGGCGGCGTCCCGAAAGCAAGCCGAGGTTCGGCCGCCGGCCTGAAATCCCCCTCCCGCCCACCATTGTGCTGCCGCAGCGTCACAAAGCCGCAGCGGCAATGCCGGCATGGGTTGCAAAGTCGGAAATCAGCCGGAATATGCCGGGAACGAAGCGGCAAACGGGGAGGGAGACCGCCGGCAGGATCAGGGTGCAAGCCCATGGGCGGGGGTCGTTGCGGCAGTGCGGCGCAATTTCCTCGCGGATCGGCAGTTTCCTTTTGAAATTTTCTTGCGCGACTAGTACCAGTCGGGCAGTTCGCGCGCGAAAAGGCGCCTTGGAACGGGGGAGATACGGTGAAGATCGGAGCGGTAGGAGAGATTTTCGAAGGCGAGAATCGGGTCGCGCTGACGCCCGACTCGGCGGTGCAGTTGCAGAAGCTGGGTCATGCCTGCGTCGTCGAAAGCGGTGCCGGGGCCCGGGCCGGGTTTTCGGATGACGCCTATGCCAAGGCCGGGGTGGAGGTTCTGCCTTCGGCGGCGGCGGTGTTCGGGGCCGCCGATGTGGTGGTGAAGGTGCGGGGGCCGGAGCCCTCGGAGATCGCGCTGCTGCGCCAGGGCCAGACGCTGATCTCGTTCTTCTGGCCGGCGCAGAACCCGGAGCTGCTGGAGGCCGCGAAGGAACGCGGCGCCACGGTCGTCGCGATGGACATGGTGCCGCGCATCTCGCGCGCGCAGAAGATGGACGCGCTGTCCTCGATGGCCAATATCGCCGGCTATCGCGCGGTGATCGAGGCCGGCAACAATTTCGGCCGCTTCTTCACCGGCCAGGTGACGGCGGCGGGCAAGGTGCCCCCGGCCAAGGTGCTGGTCGTCGGCGCGGGCGTCGCCGGTCTGGCGGCCATCGGCACCTCGACCAGCCTCGGCGCGATCACCTATGCCTTCGACGTGCGGCCCGAAGTGGCCGAGCAGATCGAGTCGATGGGGGCGGAGTTCGTCTATCTCGATTTCTCCGAACAGGCGCAGGACGGGGCGGCGACCGGCGGCTATGCCGCGCCCTCCAGCCCCGAGTTCCGCGAGGCGCAACTGAAGAAGTTCCGCGAGCTGGCGCCCGAGGTGGATATCGTCATCACCACCGCCCTGATCCCCGGCCGGCCGGCGCCGAAGCTGTGGACCGAGGACATGGTGGCGATGATGAAGCCCGGCTCGGTCATCGTCGATCTTGCGGCCGAGCGTGGCGGCAATTGCGACCTGACGGTGCCGGACCAGAAGATCGTGACGGAAAACGGCGTCACCATCGTCGGCTATACCGATTTCCCCAGCCGGATGGCCGCGCAAGCCTCCACCCTTTATTCCAACAATATCCGTCATATGCTGGCCGATCTCACGCCGAAGAAGGATGGCGTGATCGACCACAACATGGAGGATGACGTGATCCGCGGCGCCACCGTCACCCATGACGGCGCCATCACCTTCCCGCCGCCGCCGCCCAAGGTGCAGGCCATCGCGGTGCAGAAGCCGAAGGAAAAGCCGAAGGAACTGACGCCGGAGGAGCGGCGCGCGCAGGAAACCGCCGCCTTCAAGGCGCAGACCCGCAACCAGGTGGCGCTGCTCGCCATCGGCGGCGGCCTCTTGCTGCTGGCGGGGCTTTACGCGCCGGCCAGCTTCATGAGCCATTTCATCGTCTTCGTGCTCAGCTGCTTCGTCGGCTTCCAGGTGATCTGGAACGTCTCGCATTCGCTGCACACGCCGCTGATGGCGATCACCAACGCCATTTCCTCGATCATCATCCTCGGCGCGCTGTTGCAGATCGGCTCGGGCCACTGGCTCGTCGTGGTGCTGGCGGCGCTGTCGGTGCTGATGGCCGGGGTCAACATCTTCGGCGGTTTCCTCGTCACCCGGCGGATGCTCGCCATGTTCCAGAAGTCGTAAGGGAGGGGGAGCGATGGAAATCGGTTTCACCACCGCCGCCTATGTCGTCGCGGCAGTTCTGTTCATCCTCTCGCTGGGCGGCCTTTCGGGGCAGGAAAGCGCCAAGCGCGCGGTCTGGTATGGCATCGTCGGCATGGCGCTGGCCGTGGCGGCCACGCTGGTCGGGCCCGGCGCGGGCCTCTGGCTGCTGTCGCTGGTGCTGATCCTGGTCGGCGGCGCGGCGGGCTGGGTCGTCGCCACCCGCGTGCAGATGACCGAGATGCCGCAACTCGTGGCCGCGATGCACTCGCTCGTCGGCCTCGCCGCCGTGTTCATCGGCTTCAACACCCATATCGAGATGGTGCGCGTCGCCGCGATGGGCGAGGCGGGGCGCGCCGCGCTCGACGGCTTCGCCGCGCTGGTGGCGCACAAGACGCCGGTCGAGATCGCCATCCTGCGGGTGGAGACCTTCCTCGGCGTCTTCATCGGCGCGGTGACCTTCACCGGCTCCGTCATCGCCTTCGGCAAGCTGGCGGGCAAGGTCGACGGCAAGGCGAAGAAGCTGCCGGGCGGCCACGCGCTGAACGCGGGGGCGGCGCTGATCTCGCTGGCGCTGCTGCTGGTCTATCTGCAATCGGGCTCGACCCTGGCGCTGATCGGGATGACCATCGCGGCGCTCTTCATCGGCTATCACCTGATCATGGGCATCGGCGGCGCCGACATGCCGGTGGTGGTGTCGATGCTCAACAGCTATTCCGGCTGGGCGGCGGCGGCGATCGGCTTCTCGCTGTCCAATGACCTGCTGATCGTCACCGGCGCGCTGGTCGGCTCTTCGGGCGCGATCCTGAGCTACATCATGTGCAAGGCGATGAACCGCAGCTTCATCAGCGTGATCCTCGGCGGCTTCGGCGGCACCACGGGGCCGGCGATGGAAGTCACCGGCGAGCAGATCGCCATCGACGCCGAAGGCGTGGCGGCGGCGCTGAACGA
>JBDHSR010000267.1:0-5082 GCA_039808305.1 Gemmobacter sp.
CGGATCCCGAAGGGCAGGGCGCCTTCCAGCGTCCGCGACATGCCCGATCCGCCGGCACCGCTGCCCGATCCCGAGGCGACAGCCGCCCCCGCCGGCCTCCTTTCCGCCCGCCCGCCGCTGCGGGCTTGACGAAAGCCGGGCAAACCGGTCTGCTGTCTCCAACATATTCGGCAATCAGGCCCCGATTCCCGTCCTGCGCATCTTCCGCGCGGGCGAGAGCCGGGGCCTGTTGCGTTTCGGGGCCGGCATGAAACGTCGCATAGACCTTGGGCTTCTCTATTCGCGGACCGGCAGCTATTCGCTGATCTCCGAGGCCTGCCGCATGGGCGTGCTGGCGGCGGTGGCCGAGATCAACGGCGATCCGGCCTTCGACCTCAGCTTCACCGCCATCGAGCGCGATCCCGGCGGCAATATCGACCTCTACGGCCCGCTCTGCGACGAGATCCTGCGCAGCAGCGGCGCCCGGCATGTCATGGGCTGCGTCACCTCCTGGAGCCGCAAGGAGGTGATCCCGACGCTGGAACGCGCGCGCGGCACGCTCTGGTATACCGTGCCCTATGAGGGGTTCGAGACCTCGGACCATGTGGTCTATACCCATGCCTGCCCGAACCAGCACCTGCTGCCGCTGCTGGGCTGGACCTTCGCGGGGTTCGGGCGGCGCGGCTACCTCACAGGCTCGAACTATATCTGGGGCTGGGAGATGAACCGCCTCGCCCGCGAGGTGATCGCCGAAAGCGGCGGCGAGGTGCTGGGCGAGCGCTACCTGCCCATCGGCTCCACCGACATCGGCCGGATGATCGAGGAGATCCGCGCCACCCGGCCCGATTTCGTGCTGAACAACCTGATCGGCCAGTCGCAATACAGCTTCCTCCAGGCGCTGGCGGGGCTGGGGCGCGAGGATCCGCATTTCCGGCCCGGCGGCATGGCCGTGCTGTCCTGCAACCTGACCGAATGCGAATTGCCGGCCATCGGCGCCGCCGCCGAGGGGCTGATCGCCGCCGGCCCGTGGTTCCGCGGCGCGGCGGACTGGTCGCATCCCGGCTGTTTCGGATCCTCGCACGAGGCGGCGGCCCATGCCTCGGTGCATATGCTGGCGCGGCTGCTGAACGGCAGGCCGGGGGCCGAGCTGCAACCGATCTCGGCGCTGCTGACGGAAGAGGCGGCGGCGGCGATCGGGGTCGATCCGCGCAACCATCACACCGCCCTGCCGGCGCTGATCGGGCAGGTGCGCGGCGGGCGGTTCGAGGTGATCCGCGATTTCGGCCGCGTCGCGGGCGATCCCTGGCTGACCGGCGGGCGCGCGCCCCTTCCGGTCGCGCCGCAGCTCCGGGTGGTGCCATGAGGCGGCGCATCCACGGCCAGAACCTCGGCGGCGCGCGGGCGATCATCCTGCATCGCCCGCACCCGACCGTCCAGGCGCTGGAACGCCAGCTCGCCGCCATCGGCCTTGCGGTGGAACAATGCTGGCCGGACATGCCGCCCTCGGCGCTCGCGGCGGATTTCATCTTCTTCGACGCCGATCACGGCCATGACAGCCAGTTTCCCTGGCCGCCCGGCCAGCCGCCGATGCCGCTGGTCGCGCTGATCGGCTCCGAGGCGCCGGGGCGGATCGAATGGGCGCTGAACGCCGGCGCCGACGCGCAGCTTCTGAAACCCGTCGGCGATGGCGGCGCCTTCTCGGCGCTGCTGACCGCGCGCGCGGCCTTCGAGGCGCGCCGCGCGCTGGAGGCCGAGGTCGAGGCGCTGCACCAGCGGCTGAGCCAGCGGCAGACGGTGGTGCGGGCGGTGACGATGCTGATGGGTCTCGGCAAGACCGAGGACGAGGCCTATGGCCAGTTGCGGGCCATGGCGATGGCCTGGCGCATCAGCTTCGAGGAGGCCGCCGGGCGCGTGGTCGCCGCGCACCGCCCCCGCGACGCCGAGGGGGGCCGGCCATGAGCGCCAGCGCCGCCGCCCCGCGCGCCGACACCGCCTGGCGCCGCCTGCTGCGGCGCAAGCTGGCGCTGTTCGGCCTCGTCATCATCGCGCTGGTGGTCTTCGGCGCGGTCTTCGCGCCCTGGCTCGCCCCCTGGCCCCCGCAGGAGCAGCATTTCGACGGGCTGACGCTGGAAGGCTCGCCGCTGCCGCCGGGCGGCGCCTTCCCCTTCGGCACCGATCTGCTGGGGCGCGATCTGTTCAGCCGGATGCTTTACGGCGCGCGGACCTCGCTGGTGATCGGCGTGCTGGCGAACGGGATCGCGCTTTCCATCGGCACGCTGGTCGGGGTCAGCGCCGGGTTCTTCCGCGGCCGGATCGGCGGCGCGCTGATGCGGCTCACCGATCTGATGATGGCCTTTCCGGCGCTGCTGCTGGCGATCTGCCTCGCGGCGATCTTCACGCCCTCGCTGTGGATCGTGGTGCTGGTGATCGCGCTGGTGAACTGGGTGCAGACGGCGCGGGTGATCTATACCGAGACCACCGCGCTGTCGGAACGCGAATTCATCCAGGCCGAGCGCACGCTGGGCGCCGGCGCCGGGCGCATCCTCTTCCGCCATATCCTGCCGCATCTGGTGCCGACGGTGATCGTCTGGGGCACGCTGGGCATCTCGACCACGGTGCTGCTGGAGGCGACGCTTTCCTTCCTCGGCGTCGGCGTGCAGCCGCCGACGCCGAGCTGGGGCAACATCATCTTCGAGAGCCAGACCTATTTCCAGACCGCGCCCTGGCTCGTCTTCATCCCCGGCACGGCCATCGTGGCGCTGGCGCTGGCCTTCAACCTGGTCGGCGACGCGCTGCGCGACGTGCTCGACCCGACGCAGAGGGGGCGCGACTGATGGCGGCCTATCTCGCCCGGCGGCTGATGCAGGCGGCGCTGATCCTGCTCGGCGTCAGCTTCGTCACCTTCATCCTGCTCTACGTCCTGCCCGCCGATCCGGTGCGCCAGATCGCGGGCCGGGCGGCCACGGCGCAGACGGTCGAGAACATCCGCCAGCAGCTCGGGCTCGACCAGCCCTTCATCGTGCAATACGGCCGCTATCTGGTCCATCTGGCGCAGGGCGACCTGGGGCGCTCCTATCTGCAAAAGACCGATGTGGCGGAGCTGATCCGCTCGCGCCTGCCCGCGACGCTGCTGCTGATGGCGGCGGGGATCCTCTGCGAATTGCTGATCGGGCTGACGCTCGGCGTGATCGCGGCGCTGTGGCGCGGGCGGGCGCTGGATCAGGGGCTGATGGTGACCGGCTTCGTCGCGGTCTCGGCGCCGCAATTCGTGGTCGGGCTGCTGCTGCTTTACGTCTTCGCGGTGAAACTGGGCTGGTTCCCCATCGGCGGCTATGGCACAGCCGCGCATCTGGTGCTGCCGGCGCTGACGCTCGGCATTCTCGGCTCGGGCTGGTATTCGCGGATGATGCGCTCTTCGATGATCGAGGTGCTGCGCGCCGATTACATCCGCACCGCGCGCGCCAAGGGGCTGGGGCGGCTGCGGGTGATCCTGCGCCACGCGCTGCCCAACGCGATCCTGCCGATCGTCGCCATGATCGGCATCGACATCGGCATCTTCATGGGCGGGATCGTGGTCGTCGAAAGCGTGTTCGGCTGGCCCGGCATGGGGCAGCTCGCCTGGCAGGCGATCCAGCGCGTCGACATCCCGATCATCATGGGCGTCACCCTCGTCTCCGCCACCGCCATCGTTCTGGGCAATCTGCTGGCCGACCTGATCGCGCCGCTGATCGACCCCCGCATCCGCCTTCGCTGACCCATAAAAACCGACAGGAGAGAGAGATGAAACACTGGCTTGCCTCCACCGCGCTGGCGCTCTGCCTCGCGCTGCCCGCCGTCGCGCAGGACGCCGATCCGAACGCGAAGCCGGGCGGCGAGATCGTGCTGACCTACAAGGACGACGTGGCGACGCTCGACCCGGCCATCGGCTACGACTGGCAGAACTGGTCGATGATCAAGTCGCTGTTCGACGGGCTGATGGATTACCATCCCGGCACAACCGAACTGCGCCCCGGCCTGGCCGAGAGCTATACGATTTCCGAGGACGGCCTCGTCTTCACCTTCAAGCTGCGCACGGGGGTGAAGTTCCACAACGGCCGCGAGATGACGGCCGATGACGTGAAATATTCGCTCGACCGGGTGACCAACCCCGCGACGCAATCGCCCGGCGCGGGCTTCTTCGCCTCGATCGCCGGGTTCGAGGCGGCGGGGGAGGCGGGCCTTTCCGGCGTCAAGGTGATCGACCCGCAGACGGTGGAGATCACGCTGTCGCGCCCCGACGCCACCTTCCTGCATGTCATGGCGCTGAACTTCTCCTATGTCGTGCCGAAAGAGGCCGTCGAGGAATGGGGCGAGGATTTCGGCAAGCACCCCGTCGGCACCGGCGCCTACAGCCTGGAGGACTGGACCATCGGCCAGCGCCTCACCTTCCGCAAGAACCCGGATTACTGGATCTCCGGCGTGCCCTATCTGGACGCGATCACCGTCGAGGTCGGGCAGGAGCCGGTCGTGGCGCTGCTGCGGCTCCAGAACGGCGAGGTGGACGTGCCCGGCGACGGCATCCCGCCGGCGAAATTCACCGAGGTGATGGGCGATCCCGCCCAGGCGGCGCGGGTGGTCGAGGGCGGCCAGCTCCATACCGGCTATATCACGATGAACGTGACGCAAGCCCCCTTCGACAAGGTGGAGGTGCGCCGCGCGGTGAACATGGCGCTGAACAAGGAGCGCATCATCCAGATCATCAACGGCCGCGCGGTGCCGGCGAACCAGCCGCTGCCGCCCTCGATGCCGGGCTACGCCAAGGATTACGCGGGCTATGCCTTCGACCCGGAAGGCGCCAAGGCGCTGCTGGCCGAGGCGGGCTATGCCGACGGGTTCGAGACCGAGCTTTACGTGATGAACACCGACCCGAATCCGCGCATCGCGCAGGCGATCCAGCAGGATCTGGCGGCCATCGGCATCAAGGCCAGCCTCCAGAACCTCGCGCAGGCCAATGTGATCGAGGCGGGCGGCGCGGGGCAGGCGCCGATGATCTGGTCCGGCGGCATGGCCTGGATTGCCGACTTCCCGGATCCGTCGAACTTCTACGGCCCGATCCTCGGCTGC
>JBDHSR010000268.1:0-5081 GCA_039808305.1 Gemmobacter sp.
GGCATCGCCTTCGTGGCGCAGCCGCAGATCCCGCCGCGCAACGTCAACTGGTCCTCCAGCGGCAAATGGGTGCATCTGGCGAAGATCGGCTTCGAGAAATACTTCATCCACAAGCTGCGCAAGGGCAATTCCGAACCCTATTACGAGAAGGCGGCGCTGAAGATGCTGGGGATCGACAAGCTGAAGGCGACGCAGCAGGGCTGAACACGACCTTCCCTTCGCGGGCGGAAGCTGTAGTCTGCCGCGCATGACACATGATTTCCTGATCATCGGCGGCGGTATCGCGGGCCTCTCCGCCGCCGCCGAACTCTCCGCCCTCGGCTCCGTCCTCGTGCTGGAGGCGGAGCCGCATGTCGCCTACCACGCCTCCGGCCGCTCGGCGGCGATGTACGAGCCGCGCTATGGCCTCGCCCCGGTGGTGGCGCTGTCCGAAGCCTCCGGCCCGGCCTTCCGCGCCATGCCCGGCATGCTGTCCGACCGCGGGCTGATGATCGTCGGCGGTCCCGACGATGCCGAGGCGATGGCGCGCGACATCGACGGTTTCGGCATGCGCGAGATCTCCATCGCCGAGGCGCGGACCATGGTGCCGGTGCTGAATCCCGAAACGGTGACGCGGGCCGCGCATGACGGCCGGGCCTGGGACATCGACACCGACCGGCTGATCCAGTCGCATGTGAAGCGCCTGCGCGGCAATGGCGGCGAGGTGCTGACCTCCGCCCGGGTCACCGCCATCGCGCGCGACGGCGCGGGCTGGCGCGTGACCTCCGCGCAGGGCGAACATCGCGGCCGCACTCTCGCCAACGCCGCCGGCGCCTGGGCCGACCGGGTGGCGGCGCTGGCCGGGGTGGCGCCGGTCGACCTCACCCCCTATCGCCGCTCGATGGCGCGGATCCCGGCGCCGGGCGGGCTGGATGTCAGCCGCTGGCCGATGATCTTCGGGGCCGGCGAAAGCTGGTATGCCAAGCCCGATGCCGGGGCGCTGATCGTCTCGCCCGCCGACGAGCAGCCGATGGAGCCGCAGGACGCCTGGGCCGACGACATGGTGCTGGCCGAGGGGCTGGCCCGCTACGAGGAACGGGTGACCGAGCCGGTGACGCGGATGATCGCCAATTGGGCGGGCCTGCGCACCTTCGCCCCCGACCGGGTGCTGGTGATCGGCCGCGACCCGGCGGTGCCGGATTTCTTCTGGCTGGCGGGGCAGGGCGGCTACGGCTTCCAGACCTCGCCCGCCGCCGCGCGCCTCGCCGCCGATCTGCTGGCCGGCCGCGCCCCCGAACTGCCGGCGCCGCTGGTTGCCGCCCTCTCGCCCGCGCGTTTCCGATGAGCCCGCGCCTGCCCGACAGCGGCGCGCCCACCGATGCGCAGGGCCGCCGCCACGCCCCTTCGGCCGCGCGCAACGCCGGGCCGATCCTCGATCTGCTGCGGCAGGTGCTGCCCGCCGAGGGGCGGATGCTGGAGCTCGCCTCCGGCACCGGCCAGCACGCGCGCCTCTTCGCCGACGCCCTGCCGGGCTGGCATTGGCAGCCCAGCGATCTCGACCCCGGCAATCACGCCTCGATCCGTGCCTGGGCCGAGGGGCAGCCGCGCATCGCCCCGCCCATGGTGCTCGACGCCGCCCGCCCCGGCTGGCAGGCGGGGCGCTGGGACGCGGTGCTGCTGGTCAACCTCCTGCACCTGATCCCGGACCCGGCGGCCGAGGCGGTGCTGGCCGGGATCTGCGCCGCCGCCGACCGGGCGGTGATCTACGGCCCCTTCCTGCGCGCCGGCCGCGCCACCAGCCCCGGCGATGCGGCCTTCGACGCCGATCTCCGGGCGCGGGGCGCGGGCTACAAGGATCTGGGCCTCGTGGTGGCGGCGCTGTCGCGCCACGGCTTCGCCACGCGGGTGCACGAGATGCCGGCCAACAACCTCGCGCTTCATACATTCATGATTTGATATATATCAAGGCCGGGCCCGCGCCGCCCTGCCAGAACCGGCCCGTCAAGACGAAGGAGCCGGACCATGAGCTACAAGGCCAGTATCGACGCGATGCGCGCCGAATTGCGGGTGATGAACAAGCTGATCCCCGCCCAGATGCAGGGCTTCAACGCGTTGTCGAAGGCGGCCAAGGAGAACGGCCCGCTCGGCGCGAAGGAGAAGGAGATCGCGGCGCTCGCCATCGCGGTGACCCAGCGCTGCGAGCCCTGCATCAACTTCCATGTCGAGGCGCTGATGAAGGCCGGCGCCACGCGCGAGGAACTGGGCGACGTGCTCGCCATGTGCATCCAGATGGGCGGCGGGCCGGCGGTGATGTATGCCGCCCATGCGCTCGCCTGCTGGGACGAACTCGCGGCGCTCTGAAGGGGGTGGCAATTCCCGGCGGTTCGGGCAACGATGCGGGCGGATCGTTTCGCATGAGGTTCCGATGCGCCTGCTGCCCCTCGCCCTGACCGCCGCCCTCGCCTTGCTCGCGGCCTGCGGGGGCGGCGGGCGGAAGGCCCCGGCCCCCGTCGCGCCACAGGCGGTGACGGTGCTCAACTTCGCCGATACGCGGCCGCATCCGGCGACCGCGGGCCATATCGGCCGCCATCCGGTGCATGGCATCGACGTGGCCCGCTTCCAGACCGCGATCGACTGGCCGACGGCCCGCGCCAACGGGGTGAACTTCGCCTTCATCAAGGCGACCGAGGGCGGCGACCGGCTGGACGAGATGTTCGCCTCGCATTGGCGCGGCGCCGGACAGGCCGGGGTGCGGCGCGGCGCCTATCACTTCTTCTACCATTGCCGCCCGCCGGAAGAGCAGGCGCGCTGGTTCTTCCGCCATGTGCCGCGCCGCTCCGGCGACCTGCCGCCGGTGATCGACATGGAATGGACGCCGACCAGCCCCACCTGCACCATCCGCCGCGCCCCCGAGGTGATCCGCGCCGATGCCGAGGTGCTGATCCGCATGTTCACCCAGCATTACGGCACCGCGCCCGTCCTCTACACCACGGTGGATTTCTACGAGGACAACCAGATGTGGCGGCTGAAAGGCACCGATTTCTGGCTCCGCTCGGTCGCCGCCCACCCGTCCGACCGCTATCCCGGCCAGCACTGGACCTTCTGGCAGCACACCTCGACCGGCCGCATCGCCGGCATCGCCGGCGCGGTGGACGTCAACGCCTTCGCCGGCAATGAGGCCGCCTGGGCCGACTGGCTCGCCCGCCGCGCCCAACCCTGACCGCCCGCCCGGCCCCGGCGGCGCCTGAGTATTTGGACAAGAAGCAAGGCACAGGATCCGTCAGGCGGGGCGGAGAGCGGCGCGCCGGGGCCGCGCGCCGCGTGAGAGCCGTTTTGCCGCCCCCTTGCCCGCTTCTGCCTTTGCTTCTTGTCCAAATACTCAGGCGACACCGCCATCGGGCGCCGTCGCCTGGGCATGGGAAAAGGCCGCCCCGAGGGAGCGGCCTTGCTTATTCTGGACGCGGCGAGGGCGGCGGCCCTCAGCCGTTGACGCGGATGCGCTCGTTCTTCGGGTCGAACGGGCTGTCCTCGACCACCACCGCGTCCCATTCCTTGAGCAGCATCCGCACCTTCAGCCTGGTGCCGACCTCGGCCAGGTCCGGGCTGACATAGCCCATGCCGATCTGCTTGCCGAAGGCCACCGAATATCCGCCCGAGGTCAGACGGCCGACCTTCACGCCATCCTTCAGGATCGCCTCCTTGCCCCAGGGATCGGTATCGTCCGGCCCGTCGATCAGCAGCGTCACGCATTTCGAGCGGATGCCGGTATCCAGCATCGCCTGCTTGCCGCGGAACTCTTTCGACAGATCGACGAAGCGGTCGAGCGCGGCTTCCAGCGGGGTCGCGTCGCGGCCCAGCTCGTTGCCGAAGGCGCGATAGGATTTCTCCTGCCGCAGCCAGTTCTGCGCCCGGGCGCCGACGCCTTTCAGCCCGTGCTTCTCGCCCACCGACCAGATCAGATCCCACAGGTAGCGGCCGAATTCGATCGGGTAGTGCAGCTCCCAGCCGAGTTCGCCGGTATAGGCCACCCGCACCGCGCGCACCGGGCACATGCCCAGTTCGATGTCGCGGTAGGAAAGCCAGGGGAAGCGCTTGTTCGACAGCACGGTCGAGGGATCGGCATCCTTGACGATCTCGTTCAGCAGCGCGCGGGCGTTCGGCCCGGCCAGCGCATAGACGCCCCATTGCGTCGTCACGTCGTGGATGTCGATGTAGCCGCCGCCCTGCGCCATGAAATCCTCGGCGGATTTCAGCAGGAAATCGGCGTCATAGGCCGTCCAGGCGCCGGCGGAGATGATGTAATACTCATTCTCCTTCAGCCGGACGATGGTGTATTCGGTCCGCGTCGTGCCCGCCTCGGTCAGCGCATAGGTCAGGTTGATCCGCCCGACCGCCGGCAGCTTGTTGCAGGTGAAATGGTCGAGGAAGGCGGTGGCGCCCGGCCCGCGCACCAGATGCTTGGTGAAGGCGGAGGCGTCGATGATGCCGACGGTCGACCGCACCGCCTCGGCCTCGGCTTTCGCATAGGGCCACCAGGCGCCGCGGCGGAACGACCGGCTGTCGTGGTCGAAGGACGCAGGCGCGTCTTTCGGGCCGTAATAGTTCGGCCGGTCCCAGCCGTTCACCTGGCCGAATTGCGCGCCCATCTCTTTCTGGCGGTCATAGGCGGGGGCGGTGCGCAGCGGGCGGCAGGCTTCGCGTTCTTCATCCGGGTGGTGCAGGATGAAGACATGCTCGTAGCATTCCTCGTTCTTGCGCGCGGCGTATTCGGTGGTCATCCAGTTGCCGTAGCGCTTGGGATCGAGCGAGGCCATGTCGATCTCGGCCTCGCCATTCACCATCATCTGCGCGAGGTAATAGCCGGTGCCGCCGGCGGCGGTGATGCCGAAGCTGAAGCCCTCGGCGATCCACATGTTGCGCAGGCCGGGCACCGGGCCGACCAGCGGGTTGCCGTCGGGCGTGTAGCAGATCGGGCCGTTGAAATCGTCCTTCAGACCCACGGTTTCCGACGAGGGCAGGCGGTGGATCATCGACATGTATTCCGCCTCGATCCGCTCCAGATCGAGCGGGAAGAGGTCGGCGCGGAAGCTTTCCGGCACGTC
>JBDHSR010000269.1:0-5070 GCA_039808305.1 Gemmobacter sp.
TCGGCGGCGCGCGGGGCGGGCTCGGCCGGTTTGGCCGGCTCCACGCGCGGCGCGGGCGCCTCGGCCACCTCCTCCTCGGCGCTTTCGCCGCCGGCGCCGCCGACGCGGTTGGAGAGGCCGAGCCGGTGCACCTTGCCGATCACCGCGTTGCGGGTGACACCGCCCAGCTCCTTGGCGATCTGGCTGGCGCTCTGGCCTTCGGCCCACATCCTCTTGAGCGTCTCGACGCGCTCGTCCGTCCACGACATGCTGTTCTCCGGCTAGGCACCGTCCCGCCGCACGGCCTGCGCGGGAACCGGGGCGCATTTTACCCGCCCCGGCCGCGGATACAAGCGGCGAGCGCGCAGGCGGGCCGCGCCAGGGCGGTTTCGGTGGCGCTTTCCCGCGCGGAACCGGCGGGAGGGGGCGCGCGTTCGCCCGATCCGGTATATGCTGCGCCCACCCCGCGCGATCACGGAAAGGACAGGCCATGGCCCTTGCGAAGAACACGATCTGCCTCTGGTTCGACACCGAGGCCGAAGCCGCCGCCCGCTTCTATGCCGAGACCTTTCCCGACAGCGCGGTGACCGCCGTGCGTCGCGCGCCGGCCGATTACCCCTCCGGCAAGGCCGGCGACGTGCTGACGGTGGAGTTCACCGTGGCGGGTATCCCCTGCATCGGCCTGAACGGCGGGCCGGCCTTCCGGCAGAGCGAGGCCTTCTCGTTCCAGATCGCCACCGACGATCAGGCGGAGACCGACCGCTACTGGAACGCCATTGTCGGCAATGGCGGGCAGGAAAGCGCCTGCGGCTGGTGCAAGGACCGCTGGGGCGTCTCGTGGCAGATCACGCCGCGCGCGCTGACCGATGCGATGGCCGCCGGCGGCGAGGAATGGCGGCGCGCTTTTGCTGCGATGATGACGATGCGCAAGATCGACGTGGCGGCGATCGAGGCGGCCCGGCGCGGCTGAGGCGCCCTCAGATCACGATCTGGGTGAAGCCGTCGCGCAGCGCCTTCGACCAGGCCTCGCTCATCGCGTGGAACTGCGGGTCGCCGGCCTCGATCCGGCGCCGCTCGGTCACGCGGCAGGCATCGCGCGGGATCACCGTCAGGTCGAGCGGCATGCCCACCGACAGGTTCGAGCGCAGCGTGGAATCCATGCTCAGCAGCACCGCCTTCACCGCGTCCGGCAGCGTGGTATCCATCCGCACCACCCGGTCGAGGATGGGCTTGCCGTATTTGTGCTCGCCGATCTGGAGGAAGGGCGTGTCCTCGGTCGCCTCGATGAAATTGCCCTCGGGGTAGATCAGGAACAGCCGCATCGCGCCGCCCCGGCGCTGCCCGGCCACGATCATCGAGGCGCTGGCGCTCTGGTGCATCGCGCTCAGCTTCTCGTCGATCTCCAGCCGCACCTGCGCCAGCATGTTGCCGACGATCCCGGCCACCTTCAGCAGGGTCGGCGCCTTGAGGATGGAGGTCTCGCCATCCGCCTCCGGGTCGTCCATCGCCTCGCGCAGGCGGGCCAGCGTGGTCTGCGTCACCGAGAGGCTGCCCGCCGTCATGATGGCGATGACGCGCTCGCCCGGCTCCTCGAAGACGAAGGTCTTGCGATAGGTCGAGATGTTGTCGAGCCCGGCATTGGTCCGCGTGTCGGACAGCAGCACGATCCCCTCGTTCAGCAGAAGGCCCACGCAATAGGTCATATCGGTTTCCGTGTGATGTTCCGGCGGCGAGACTATTGCTGCGCCGCCATCACCGCAACCGTCACATCGAGCCTTTCCTGCCCCGGGCTGCGCGCGATGCCCCGGATCGGCGCCGCGTCCCGCGCGTCGAGACCGGAGCCGAGCCGGATATAGCGGTCGTCGGGGCAGCAGCGGTTCGCGGGGTCGAACCCCACCCAGCCGAGGCCGTCGACCCAGATCTCGGCCCAGGCATGGGCCGCCTCATGCGCCGCCCCCGCCGCGTCGGCCAGCAGATAGCCCGAGACATAGCGCGCGGGCAGGCCGCGATGGCGCGCCACGGCGATCAGCGCATGGGCGTGATCCTGGCAGACCCCCTCGCCCAGACCCAGCGCCTCGGCCGCCGTGGTATGCGCCGCGGTCGCGCCGGGGCGGTAGGCGATGGCATCGGCCACCGCCCCCGCCAGCCGGTGCGCCGCCTCCAGCGCCGCGCCCGCGCCCTCCGCCACCGAAGCGAGATCGGCGAGCGCCGCATCGGCGCGGGTGGGCAGGGTGTCGCGCAGATAGACATCGGGGCGGATCGTCTCGCGATGGCCGCGCAGCACCCCGGCGAGATCGGCGGTATCCACCTCGCCCCGCACCCGCACCTCGATCCGGCTGACCGGGCCCGGCACGCTCCAGGCGTTGATCCGGTCGCCCGCGCCATCGCGGAAGCCGCCGCCGGCGATGCCGTCGCTGACGGTGACCTGCCAGTCCAGCACGGTCTGCCCGGCGAAGACCGAGGGCGTCAGCCGGTGGCTCTGCACCACGCCGCGCACCGGCTGGTCGTAGGAGTAAAGCGTCACATGATCGACCGCGAGCCGCATCAGCGTACATCCCCGCTCAGATAGCTTTCATGGATCACCCCGCCGAGATCGGCGGAATCGCGGATGAAGCGCGACAGGAACTCGTGCAGCCCCTCGTCGAAGATCGCCTCGGTGGTGGTGGTCTCCAGCTCGTCCAGCATCGCCGCCGCCTTGGCCTGCGCCGGGGTGGCGCGGCCATAGAGCTTCGCCAGCCGCATCAGGTGGTTGTTCATCCCCGCCACGCAGGTGATGAGCGCGCGCGGGCTCTGCGGATTGAGGATGAGGAAATCCGCGATCTTCGCCGCCGTCACATCGCCGCCATAGGCCCAGTGGAAAGCCCGCTGCGCCCCCATCGCCCGCAGGAGCGTCGTCCACTGGTAATTGTCGAGCCCCGAGCCGACCAGCTCCACCGAGGGCAGCAGGACGTAGTATTTCACATCCATCAGCCGCGCGGTGTTGTCGCCGCGTTCCAGATAATAGCCGATATTCAGGAAGTTGTAGCCGTCATTGCGCAGGAGCGTGGCGTCGATCGCGCCGCGCACCATGGCGGCGTGGCGGGTCACCCAGTCGCTCAGCCGGCTCAGTTCCAGCTCGCTGCGCGGGGTGCGTTCCAGTTGCCGCAACTCCTGGAAGGCGGTGTTCAGCGCGTCCCAGACCTGGCTGGTCAGCGCGGTGCGCACGATGCGCGCGTTCTCGCGCGCCGCGGTGATGCAGCTCGCCACCGAGGACGGGTTGTCGCGGTCGAAGAACAGGTAGCTTTCGATGTTGCGCTGCACCGGATCGCCGTATTTCCGCGCGAAGCCGTCCGCCGTGCCGGAGGCGTGCAGCAGGCTGTCCCATTCGCTGCGATAGCCATGCGCCGAGGGCAGCAGCGAGATGCGCTCGCCCACTTCCAGAAACCGCGCGGCGATGTCGGCGCGTTCCATGTAGCGGGCGATCCAGTAGAGGTTGTCGGCCGTTCTGCTCAGCATGGGGTCACTCCGCCAGAACCCAGGTATCCTTGACGCCCCCGCCCTGCGACGAGTTCACCACGAGACTGCCCTCCTTCATCGCCACCCGGGTCAGCGCGCCGGGCACCAGGTCGATCTGCTCGCCCACCAGGCAATAGGGCCGCAGGTCGACATGGCGCGGCGCCACGCCCTCGTCCACGAAGGTCGGCGTGGTCGACAGCGCCAGCGTCGGCTGGGCGATGTAGTTCTCCGGGTCGTCGACGATCTTGGCGCGGAACGCCTCGATCTGCTCGCGGGTCGATTTCGGCCCGACCAGCATGCCGTAGCCGCCGGAGCCGTGCACCTCCTTCACCACCAGCTCGTCCAGATGGGACAGCACATATCGCAGGTCGTCGGGCCGCGCGCATTGCCAGGTCGGCACATTGTTCAGGATCGGCTCCTCGCCCAGGTAGAAGCGGATCATCTCGGGCACGAAGGTATAGACCGCCTTGTCGTCGGCCACCCCCGCCCCCGGCGCGGAACAGATCGTCACCCCGCCCGAGCGGTAGACATCCATCAGGCCCGGCACGCCCAGCATGGAGGAGGGATCGAAGCAGAGCGGGTCGATGAAGGCGTCGTCGATCCGCCGGTAGATCACGTCGACCTTGCGCGGCCCCTCGGTGGTGCGCATCCAGACGAATTCGCCCTCCACGAACAGATCCTGCCCCTCCACGAGTTCGATCCCCATCAGGTCGGCGAGGAAGCTGTGCTCGTAATAGGCGCTGTTGAAATGGCCCGGCGTCAGCAGCACCACGCAGGGCGCGCCCGAGCATTTCGCCGGCGCGACCGAGGCCAGCGTGCGGCGCAGCCGCTCGGAATAGCCGTCGACCGGCTGGATGCGGTTCTCGCGGAAGAGCTGCGGGAACATCCGCATCATGATCTCGCGGTTCTCCAGCATGTAGCTGACGCCCGAGGGGGTGCGGCAATTGTCCTCCAGCACGAAGAACTCCTCCGGGCCGGTGCGCACCAGGTCGATGCCGACGATATGGGAATAGACCCCCTTCGGCGGCACGAAGCCCACCACCGCCTTCTCGTAGGCCGCGTTGCCATAGACCAGCCGCGCCGGGATGCGGCCCGCCCGCACGATCTCGCCCCGTCCGTAGACATCGACGAGGAAGGCGTTCAGCGCCCGCGCCCGCTGCTTGATGCCCTTCTCCAGCCGCGACCATTCGGCGGCGGTGAAGACGCGGGGAAACATGTCGAAGGGCATCAGCCGGTCGGGGTCGCCCCCCTCGCCATAGACGGCGAAGGTGATGCCGATGCGGCGGAACAGCGCCTCGGCCTCCACCTGCTTCATCTGCCGGAATTCGGCCGGCATGGTCCGCATCCAGTCGCCCAGCCGGGCATAGGGCGGGCGGACCGCGCCGTCCTGATACATCTCGTTGAAATAGTCGATCACCCGAACACCCCCGTCCTCGCCCGCCGGCCCTGCCCGGCCGAGTAAATCAACCGATCCGGGCCGAGGGAAGCACCCTTGTCGCGCTTTGCGGCGCGCAGGGCCCGATGGCGCGTGTTTTCTGCCCAGATGAATGGAATTTGGGCAAATCCGTGGGGTCCGCGCCTGGAAACCCACCCGTT
>JBDHSR010000270.1:0-5048 GCA_039808305.1 Gemmobacter sp.
CGGTCACCACCACGGCGAACCGCGCCGCCCCCTGATCGCGCGCCCAGCCGGCGGCGGCGCGCACCATGTCGCGCGCCGCGCCGCGCCGGCGCATCGCCGGGCGCACCTCCAGTGCGTGAAGCATGGCGAGCGGGCCATCGAGCGCCACGAAAGCCGAACCGGCGGGCGAATCGTCCTTGCGGCCGAGGATGGCGGCCTTCGGCCCCGCCACCCGCTCCATCACCGCCAGACGGCCCGGCCCGATGCCGCCCTCGGCCCAAAGATCGACGGCGATGGCGAGCGGCGGCCAGTGCAGGAAGGCCGCCATGCCGCCGACCGGCTGCGCCACCGTCCCGACCGGCGCTTCGCAGGCCACCACCGGGTCCTTCACCCGATAGCCGCGCGCGGCGAGCGCCGCGTCGAGCCGCTCCTCCCCCGGCCGGATCAGGAACAGCCGCCCCTGCCCCAGCGCCTCCATCCCGGCCTCGGCCTGCGGAATGTCGGCCTCGGCCCAGACGCCCTCCGCCGTGGCGGCCGAGACGCGCTGGCCGCCGCCCAGCCCCTCGCGCAGCACCCACGGCCCGGCGGCGATGCGGCGGGCGGGGGGCCAAGTCGCTTCCATCGCGGCGAGAATATCGGTGCCGGCCATCATGCCTCCGCCTTGCCGAACAGCGCGCAAAGCCGGGTCATCGCCGCGTCGAGCCGCGCCGGATCGGTGCCCCGGATCACCAGATTGGTGCCATGCGCGCCGTTCTGGATGAAGGGATAGGAGCCCATCGACAGGTCGGGAAACTCCGCCGCCAGCGCGCCGAAGGGGGCGGCGATCTCGCCCTCGCCCTTCTCGACCCGCAGCGACTGGCTGAGCAGCGGCGCGCCGCCGGTCAGCGTCGGCAAGACGCCCGCCACCATGGCCTGGAAGATGTTCGGCACCCCGGCCATCACATGCACATTGCCGATGGTGAAGCCGGGCGCGGTGCTGACCGGGTTGTCGATCAGCGCCGCCCCGTCGGGGATGCGGGCCATGCGGCGGCGCGAGTCGTTGAACTCCAGCCCCGCCCGGTCGTAATGCGCCTGCAACAGCGCCAGCGCGTCGGCGCGGTGGGTGATCGGCACGCCGAAGGCCGCCGCGACCGCATCCGCCGTGATGTCGTCATGGGTCGGGCCGATGCCGCCGCAGGTGAAGACGTGATCCCAGCGCGCCCGCAGCGCGTTCAGCGCCTCGACGATGGCCGCGTGATCGTCGGCCACCACCCGCACCTCCATCAGCCGGATGCCGCGCCGGGTCAGCTCTCCCGCCAGGTAATGCGAATTGCCGTCGCGGGTGCGGCCCGACAGGATCTCGTCGCCGATCACGAGCATGGCGGCGGTGGGGTTGGTCATGGCGGCCCTCCTTCGTTGCGCCCAAGGTATAGCGCCTGCGCCGCGCTTTCAAAGCCCCGGCTCTGGCCTTTTGCGCAGGGGGGCGCTATCTGGGGGGCAATCCAGCAGTGAGAGGCATCCCGTGAACGACATCCGCGGCCGCATGACGAAAGATGGCATCCGCATCTACGAGGACGCGGATTTCGCGGGGATGCGCGCGGCCGGACAGGTGGCGGCCGAGATCCTCGACGCGGTCATCCCGCTGGTGAAGCCGGGCGTCACCACCGGCGAGATCGACGCCTTCATCACCGAAGAGGTGAAGCGGCGCGGCGTCATCTCGGCGACCATCGGCTACAAGGGCTATCAGCACGCCTCCTGCATCAGCGTGAACCATGTGGTCTGCCACGGGATTCCGGGGGCGAAGCTGCTGGCCGAGGGCGACATCCTCAATATCGACGTGACGGTGATCGTCGACGGCTGGTATGGCGACACCTCGCGCATGTTCGTGGCCGGCGCCCCCACCCGCAAGGCGGAACGGCTGATCGAGGTCACGCATGAGGCGCTGATGCGCGGCATCGCGGCGGTGAAGCCGGGCAATACCTTCGGCGACATCGGCCACGCCATCCAGACCTATGTCGAGGCCAACCGCATGTCGGTGGTGCGCGATTTCTGCGGCCACGGCCTCGGCCTCGTGTTCCACGCGCCGCCCAACGTGCTGCATTACGGCCGCGCCGGCGCCGGGCCGGTGCTGGAAGAGGGCATGTTCTTCACCATCGAGCCGATGGTGAACCTCGGCCGCCCCGAGACCAAGGTGCTGGCCGACGACTGGACGGCGGTGACCCGCGACAAGTCGCTGTCGGCGCAATACGAGCATTCCATCGGCGTGACGGCGACGGGCTGCGAGATCTTCACCCTCTCGCCCGCCGGCAAGTTCTTCCGCACATGGGAGTGAGGGGCCGCCTCGCCGTCATTTCCGACATCCACGGCAATGCCGATGCGCTGGCCGCCGTGCTGGCCGATATAGACACGCAGGGCATCTGCCGGATCGTCAATCTCGGCGATCACCTGAGCGGCCCGCTCGCCCCGGTGGAGACGCTGGATCTGCTGCGCGCCCGGCCCGAAATGCTCTGCATCCGGGGCAATCACGACCGCTGGCTGGTGGAGCAGGCGCCGGAAAAGATGGGGCCGAGCGACCGGGTGACCTTCGACCGGCTCACCCCCGCCGATCTGGACTGGCTGCGCGCCCTGCCCGCCACCGCGCGGCTGGACGACATGCTCCTCTGCCATGCCACGCCGGAGGACGATGTGACCTACTGGCTGCACAGCGTCACCGCCGAGGGCGCGGTGACCCATCGACCGCAAGCCGGCATCGCCGCGCTGCTGGGCGAGGAAGCCGCGCCGCTCATCCTCTGCGGCCATACCCATCTGCCCCGCGCGGTGCGGCTGGGCGGCAGCCTGATCGTCAATCCCGGCTCGGTCGGCCTGCCGGGCTACGAGGCGGGCGCGCCGGTGCCGCATGTGATGCAGACCGGCCTGCCCGATGCGAGCTACGCCATTCTGGACCACGGCCCCGCCGGCTGGCGCGCGACGTTCCGGCAGGTGCCTTACGACCCCACCCGCATGGCGGCAAAGGCGCGCCGCCATGGCCGCGAGGATTGGGCGCGGGCGCTGGAAACCGGCTGGCTCTCCTGATCACACCCGGTCGAGCCAGTCGCCATAGCCCTCGGCCTCCATCCGGTCCTTCGGGATGAAGCGCAGGCTGGCCGAGTTGATGCAATAGCGCATCCCGCCCAGCGCGCGCGGCCCGTCGGGAAAGACATGGCCGAGATGGCTGTCGCCATGGGCCGAGCGCACCTCGGTGCGGATCATGCCATGCGTCGCGTCGCGCAGCTCCACCAGATGCGCGGGCTCCACGGGTTTGGCGAAGGCGGGCCAGCCGCAGCCGCTGTCGAACTTGTCGGCGGAGGAGAACAGCGGCTCGCCCGACACCACATCGACGTAAAGACCGGGTTCGAACAGGTGATCGTATTCGCCGGTGAACGGCCGCTCGGTGCCGTTCTCCTGCGTCACGCGGTATTGTTCCGGGGTCAGCCGGGCCAGCGCCCCGGCGGTCTTGGCATAGGGTTTCATGCGCGTCTCCTTTTCCCTATCCGAATCTGGGAAACCCGCGCGCAATGTCCAGAGCCCGCGGCGGGTTTCGCCGCTCAGCCCGCCGTTTCGAGGCAATGCCGCCGGAAGGCGCGCTTGAGCATGTCGAGCTCGGCCCGCAGCAGATCGACCTCGGCGCGCAGGTCGTCCTCCATCGCGACGCCGGTGATGATGGTGAAATGCGTCAGCGTCTCGCCCGATTTCGCATCGCGGAACAGGAAGGTCTGCACCCCCTCGCTCAGCACCGCGGCCGGGATCGGCAGGCGCACCGCGTATTGGCCGGCCTCGCCCGGGATCTCGGTCACCGTCAGGCCCGGCAGCTTCCGGTCCTGATGCAGCGCCTCCAGATCGGGCTTCGCCCCGGTCTTCAGCACCCCTTCCCAGACGCCGCCGCGCACCCGCGTCCTGGTCAGCACCGTCTCGCCCATCGCGTCCCCCTCACAGATCGGCGCGCGGACGCCGCGAAAGCGTCACGTCGCGCAGGATGATCTGGTTCATCTCCGGTCCCTCGAAGATCAGGTCGACCCAGAGCTTCTCGACCCGCTTCTCGCTCATCTTGGTATAGGCGAGGTCGAATTCGACCATCACCTCCTCGGCCGCCAGCGGCAGTTCGCGCACGATCTGCTCCACATTGGGGCCGTGCTTGATGTTGAGCCGGGCGAAGATTTCCAGCGGTTTCTCCATCTCGACGATGGCGTCGAGCCGGATCAGGTGGCGCAGCTTCAGCCCCTGCACCGCCTCGGGCGGCAGGTCGAGCACCAGCGACAGGAACGAGCCGTCGAAGCGGAACACGTCCATCCTGAGGCCGAAGGGCGCCAGATCGGCCTCGCGCCCGTTGCGGATCTGGCGCACGGTCAGTTCCGAGCGGCGGCAGTCGTGGAACAGCGTGGCGCCCTCGCAGATCTGCTGCTTCGACTGGACCGAGGAAAAGCCCGGCACCGGGATCTGCCCCTTCCACAGGTCGGGCCGCCAGGCCCAGTCCGATCCCATCGGCTTGCGGATGGCGTTGGAGCCGATGACGGGCAGCGCGAGGCGATGTTCCGACACATGGATCACCCGGTCGAGTTGCCGGCGCGCCTGCCGCGCCCGCATCCGCAGGTCGCGCAGCGGCTCCAGGTCCATCCGGTCGGCCATGTTCGCCCACGCCTCCCAGCGCCGCAGGATGCGACGATGCAGCAGGCGGTCGATCAGACTGTCGATTCTGGTGCTCATGGCCCGGTACTGGTTTCCAACATGACGACATTCACCGAATCCCCGCAGGACCGTCGCCGGGCGGGGAACGATTCCCTTATCTCCGCAGCGGATTAAGAAATCCACCCCAAGCTACGGAATTGGCAGGGATTCGCGGATCAGCGATTGGCACGCCGCGTCGCCGCCACGAAATCGGCGATCAACGCCTTGCCGGCATCGCGTCCCAGCACCGGCCCGCCGGCCTTGCCGGTCACCGTCAGGCTGACCAGCCGCCCGTCGAGCGGCAGCACCGCCCGCCAGCTTTCGGCGGCGACCGGCGCCGCCTGGGCCGCGCCGCGATCGGCCAAGCGCAGCAGGAACGCCCCCTCAGA
>JBDHSR010000271.1:0-5002 GCA_039808305.1 Gemmobacter sp.
GGTCGCAGGAGGCGCTGCCGCTGACCCGCGACTATATCGGGGCGGAGGAGGATCGGCTGCGCGCGGGCGAGGCGCCGTGAGGCCGGGCGGTCAGCCGCCGGCGAGATCCGGCGCCAGCCGCTCGGCCAGCGCCAGCAGGTCGCCGTTGCGGCCGCGCGGCGCGCAGAACTGAAGGCCGAGCGGCGCGCCCGAGGCGGTGGCGCCCACCGGGATCGACACCGCGCAGAGGTCGAGGCAATTCGCCATCCGCGTATAGCGCGACAGCGGAATCCGCGTCTCGTCCACCGTGTCGAGCCCGGCCGCCGGAAGCGGGGTTCCGGGCAGCATGACCGCATCGGCCCCGGCATGGTCGCGGGCGAAATCGGCCGCCATCCCGGCCAGTTGCCCGAGCAGCGCGGCATGGGTCGCGGCGTCGATCCCGGCGCCCGCCAGCACGCGGGCGCGCACATGCGGGTCCATCGGGCTTTCCGGGTCCTCGGCCTGGGCGCGGAAGCTGCGATAGGCCTCATAGGCCACGATCCGGCCGTTCAGCTCCTGCAACTCCTCCAGGCTGCATGGCAGCCGCGCCTCGGTCACCTCATGGCCGAGCGTGCGGAGGCGGCGGATCGCGGCCTCGTGGCAGGCGAGCACCTCTTCGGCGCAGGGATGCAGCCGGGCGGCGGGAACGGCGGCGATCCGCAGCCGGTCGGGCAGGGGGCGCCGCGGTGCGAAGCGCCGCCCGGCCATCACCTCGCAGGCGAGGCGGATGTCGGCGACGCTGCGGCCGAGCGCGCCGATCGTGTCGAAGCTCGGCGCCAGCGGCGCCACGCCGTCGATCGGGATCAGGCCGTGATCCGGCTTGAAGCCGAACAGCCCGCAGATCGCCGCCGGAATGCGGATCGAGCCGCCGGTGTCGGAGCCGATGGCGAGCGGCGCGAACCCCGCCGCCACCGCCACCGCCGAGCCGCTGCTGGAGCCGCCGGCATACCAGGCCTCCGCGCCGCCATGCGGGTTCAGCGGCGTGCCGCGCGCCTGATTGGTGCCCCAGCTTCCCATGGCGAATTCCACCATATGCGTGGTGCCGAGGATGATCGCCCCCGCCGCCTCCAGCCGGTCGATCACCGGGGCGTTGCGGGCCGCCACCGGCGCGCCGTAGCAGAGCGAGCCATGGGCGGTCGCGATCCCCGCGATGTCGATCAACTCCTTGACCAGAACCGGAATGCCGTGCAGCGGCCCGCGCACCTGGCCGGCCGCGCGCTCGGCGTCGAGCAGTTCGGCGCGGGCCAGCGCTTCCTCGGCGCGCAGGATCGCCACGGCGTGCAGCCGGTCGTTCTCCGCCCCGATCCGCGCGATGCATTGCCGGGTCAGGCGGCGCGCATCCGTGCGGCCCGCCGCCATCTCCCGCGATAATGCCTCGACATCCATATCAGACCTCCCCGCGCCGGCGCGTTCCTGCCCCGAACCTAAGGAAAAGGACCGGGGGAAGTCGAAGCGGGATTGCGGGCGGACCTGACGCCAGATGACGCTTTTGCGCATTCGATCCGATGCCGCGCCCGCGCCGCTTCCCGCTGGCGGCCTATCGGCGCGCTGCCCATACTGCCGGCAAAACAACAGCCAGGGAGGCCGCGATGAGTTTCGTCGCCATTGCCGAGCAGGCCGCGAACGGGCTGATCATCAGCACGCTTTACGCGCTTGTCTCGCTCGGTATCGCGCTGATCTTCGGGGTGCTGAGGATCGTCAACTTCGCCCATGGCGAGTTCTACATGCTGGGCGGCTATGCCTGCTATGTCGCGGTGACGGTGCTCGGCCTGCCGCCGGTCTTCGGCGTGCTGGCCGGGGTGGCGCTGCTGCTGGCCGTCGGCGCCGGGGTGGAGCGGCTGCTGATCCGGCCGATCCATCAGGGCAAGGTGGACCGGCCGGACGAATACGCGATCATGATCACCTTCGCGCTTTCGGTGCTGCTGCTCAACCTGATGACCTCGGTCTTCGGCCCCTGGCCGCAGCGGCCCAAGGCGATGATCGGCGGCGTGGTCGAGATCGGGCCGATCCTCATTCCGGGCGACCGGCTGGCGGCGGCGCTGACCGGGGCGGCGATCATCCTCGGCTTCATGGCGGTGCTGCGCTGGAGCTGGACCGGCATGGCGGTGCGCGCCGTCAGCCAGGACCGCTCCGCCGCGCAGGCCTTCGGCATCAATATCGACCGGGTGTCGACCGCCGCCTTCGCGGCCGGCGCGGGGCTTGCGGGCGCCGCCGGGGCGCTGATCGGGCCGGTGTTCAACGTGGTGCCGGCGATGGGGGTGGTGCCTTCGATCAAGGCCTATGTGATCGTGGTCCTCGGCGGGCTGGGCTCGGTGCGCGGCGCGCTGGTGGGCGCGCTGCTCCTCGGCCAGATCGAGAGCTTCGCGCCGCTTCTGATCCCCGATCCGGCGCGGGGGATGGCCTATCGCGACGCCTATGGGCTGGTGGTGCTGATCCTCGTCCTGCTCTTGCGCCCGCAGGGTCTGTTCGGCCGGAAGGAGCGCCGCGCATGAGCCGCTTCAGCCCCGTCACCCTGATCGCCGCGCTGTGCTTCCTGCTCTGCCTGCTGCTGCCGCTGACCGGCATCGCGGATTACTGGCTCTACACCATGACCATCGGCTTCTATTACGCGCTGCTGGCCTCGTCCTGGTCGCTGCTGGTCGGCTATGTCGGCCGCATCAGCTTCGCCCAGGCGGCGATGAGCGGGCTCGGCGCCTATGTCGCGTTGCTGAGCGCGAAATATCTCGGCCTGCCGCCGCTGCCGGGCATCCTGATCGGCACCATCGCGGCCGGGCTGGTCGGCGTCGTGGTGGGGTGGCTGACGCTCCGGCTGCATGGCGCCTATCTGGGCCTGACCACCATCGCCATGGCCGAGATCCTGCGCATCACCGCTACCGCCGAGCACAAGCTGACCCAGGGCACCCGCGGCCTTCCCGCGCCGCCGCTCTGGGAGGGGATCGGGCAGACCGGCTATTACTACGTCTTCCTCGCGGTGCTGCTGGCCTCGCTCGGCCTCATGCTGCTGCTCCTGCGGTCGCGGGTGGGGCTGTTCTTCCAGGCGATCCGCGAGGACGAGGACGGCACCGCCAGCCTCGGCGTGCGGGTGACGCTGTGGAAGGTGCTGGCCTTCTCGCTTTCCACCGGCTTCGCCGGGCTGGCGGGCGGCATCTATGCCCATTTCATCCAGCTCATCGCGCCCTCGATGATGTCGATGCAGGAGATGGGCTATATCCTGTCGATGGCGGTGATCGGCGGCTTCTCGAATGTCGTCCATGCAGCGCTCGGCGGCATCCTGCTGCAATGGCTGCTGGAGGCGCTGCGCGAGATCGGCGAATGGCGGCTGGTGATCTTCGGGCTGATCGCCATCCTCGTGCTGCGCTTCGCGCCGAACGGCATCTTCGGCAGCCTTGAGAAACGGTTCGGACGGAGGCGGCCATGACGGCACCACAGCTTGAGATCCGCGATCTGGTGAAGACCTTCGGCGGGGTGCAGGCGCTCAAGGGCATTGACCTGCAATTCGCGCAAGGCGAGCTGGTGGGGCTGATCGGCCCCAACGGCTCGGGCAAGACGACGCTGCTCAACATCGTCGGCGGCTATTACGCGGCCACCAGCGGCAGCATCCTGCTCGACGGCGCGCGCTGCAACGGCCGCAATCCGGTCCAGCTCGCCCGGATCGGCATCGGCCGGTCGTTCCAGGTGACCAAGGTGTTCAAGCGGCTGACGCTGCTGGAGAACATGCTGGTCGGCGCGCTGGCCGTGCCCGGCTCTTCCCGGCGCGAGGCCGAGGCGCGGGCGATGGCGGTGCTCGACAGCCTGCTTCTGACCCGGCTGGCGCATCAGCCGGCCTCGGGCCTGTCGGGCGGGCAGGCGAAGCTGCTGGAATTCGGCCGGATCATGATGCTGCGCCCGAAGATCGTGCTGCTGGACGAGCCCTTCGGCGGCGTCCATCCCGACCTGAAGCGCTTCATGTACGACAAGATCCGCGAATGGAACGCCGAAGGGGTGACCATCATCCTCGTCAGTCACGACATGGGCTCGATCTTCGGCCTGTGCCGGCGGGTGGTGGCGCTGTCCTATGGCGAGATCATCGCCGACGGCCTGCCCGAGGCGGTGAAGGCCGATCCCGCCGTGCTCGAGGCCTATCTGGGGGACCATCATGCAGCTTGAGGTCAGGGAGGTGACCGCCGGTTACCAGCGCGACATCGACATCCTGCGCGGCGTCAGCGTGACGGCGCGGCAGGGGCAGCTCACCACCATCATCGGCGCGAACGGGGTGGGGAAATCGACGCTGCTCAAGACCATCATCGGCCAGTTGCGCCCGCAATCCGGCACGATCCGCTTCGGCGAGACCGACCTGACGCGGATGGCGCCGCACGAGCTGGTGAGCCTCGGGATCGCCTATGTCGCGCAGCGCCACGCGCTGTTTCCCGACATGACGGTGGCCGAGAACATCACCATGGCTGCCTGGTCCTTCCGCCACGACAAGTCGCGCAGCCGGGCGGCGGCGGACATGGTGTTCGCCCGTGCCCCGCAGCTTGCGGAGTTCGCGGGCAAGCGGGCGGGGCTGATGTCGGGCGGCCAGCAACGGCTGTTGCAGCTCGAGCTCGCGCTGCTCAGCGATCCGCGGCTGCTGCTGATCGACGAGCCGACCGTGGGGATCGACCCCAAGCGCGCGGCGCAGATCTACGAGCATCTGCGCCGGCTGGTGGTGGAGGACGGCCGCACCATCCTGATGGTGGACCAGAACGTCATCGCCGGGGTGGATGTGGCCGACTACATCTATGTGCTGGAGCTGGGCAGCAACAAGATCGAGGGCAGCCGCGCCACCTTCGACGCGGAATACCGCGACCGGATCGCCGATTGGCTGTTCTGAAGGGGGAGGGGGCTTCCGCACTCCCTGCCAGGTCGGCCCGCCTCGCCGTGTGAGCCCTGTCCCCGCCTGGAGCAAAGGCGCGAAGCGCTGCCGGGCGGCGTCCGACCACCCTTCAGCCCGAGGCTCGCCAAA
>JBDHSR010000272.1:0-4965 GCA_039808305.1 Gemmobacter sp.
GGCGGAAAATCCGTCGGGGCCGCGATTCCGCACTTGCCTTGCGGGCCAAGCCCGATTAAACGCGCCCCTGATGTGAACGGGTCGGCCTTTCGGGGCCGACTCGTTTCTTTCATCCCTATGCAAGAAACCTACGGAAGAGGGGTTTGGGGGCGGTGCGCCGGCCCGAAGCTTCCCGCCGAGCCCAAGGGGCACATATGACCCAGACCATCCGCATCAGGCTCAAAGCCTTCGATTACCGCGTCCTGGATGCCTCGACGCAGGAAATCGTCAACACGGCCAAGCGGACCGGCGCGCAGGTGCGCGGCCCGATCCCGCTGCCGAACAAGATCGAGAAATTCACGGTTCTCCGTGGTCCGCATATCGACAAGAAGTCGCGCGACCAGTGGGAGATCCGCACGCACAAGCGCCTTCTCGACATCGTCGATCCGACCCCGCAGACCGTGGACGCGCTGATGAAGCTCGACCTCGCCGCCGGCGTGGATGTCGAGATCAAAGTGTAAGGGAGGGCGACAGATGCGTTCTGGTGTTATCGCCAAGAAGCTGGGCATGACCCGGCTGTTCCTCGAAGACGGCAAGCAGGTTCCGGTGACCGTGCTGCAACTCGACGCCCTTCAGGTCGTCGCGCAGCGCACCGCCGACAAGGATGGCTACACCGCCGTCCAGCTGGGCGCCGGTTCCGCCAAGGCCAAGAACACGACCGCCGCGCAGCGCGGCCATTTCGCGAAAGCGAATGTGGCGCCGAAGCGCAAGGTGGCCGAGTTCCGCGTGTCGGCTGAAAACCTGATCGACGTGGGCGCGGAGATCACCGCCGACCACTATCTCGCGGGTCAGTTCGTCGACATCGCCGGCACCTCGATCGGCAAAGGCTTTGCCGGTGCGATGAAGCGTCACAACTTCGGCGGTCTGCGCGCCTCGCACGGCGTGTCGATCTCGCACCGTTCGCACGGCTCGACCGGCCAGTGCCAGGACCCCGGCAAGGTGTTCAAGGGCAAGAAGATGGCCGGCCATCTCGGCGCCGTGCGGGTGACCACGCAGAACCTGCAAGTGGTCAAGACCGATGCCGAGCGCGGCCTGATCCTGGTGAAGGGCGCCGTGCCCGGCTCCAAGGGCGGCTGGGTCACCATCAAGGACGCGGTGAAGAAAGCCGCTCCGGCCGGCATTCCGCTGCCTGCCGCCGTCCGTTCGGCCGCGCCTGCCGCCGAAGCCACCGCCGAAGGGGGTGAAGCATGAAACTCGATGTGATCACGCTGGACGGCGGCAAGGCCGGTTCCATCGACCTCGACGAGGCGCTGTTCGGCCTGGAGCCGCGCGCCGACATCCTGCACCGCGTGGTGCGCTGGCAGCGGGCCAAGGCCCAGGCCGGCACCCATTCGGTTCTCGGCAAGTCGGACGTGTCCTACTCGACCAAGAAGATCTATCGCCAGAAAGGCACCGGCGGCGCCCGCCACGGGTCCAAGAAGGCGCCGATCTTCCGTCACGGCGGCGTCTACAAGGGCCCGACCCCGCGGTCGCACGCCCATGACCTGCCGAAGAAGTTCCGTGCCCTCGGCCTGCGCCATGCCCTTTCGGCCAAGGCGAAAGCGGGCGAGCTGATCATCCTGGACACGGCCGCCATGGCCGAGGCCAAGACGGCGCAGCTTGCCAAGGTCGCGAAGGAACTGGGCTGGAAGCGCGTCCTCATCATCGACGGCGCCGAGGTGAACGAGAATTTCGCCATGGCCGCGCGCAACCTGGAAACCATCGACGTGCTGCCCTCGATCGGCGCCAATGTCTACGACATCCTGCGTCGTGACCAACTGGTGATCACGAAGGCCGGTATCGAAGCTCTGGAGGCTCGTCTGAAATGACCGCCAAGCCCGAACATTACGACCTGATCAAGAAGCCGGTCATCACCGAGAAATCGACCCTCGCGGCCGAGACCTCGAATGCCGCCACCTTCGTCGTCTCGATGGACGCGACCAAGCCCCAGATCAAGGAAGCGGTCGAGGCCGTCTTCGGCGTGAAGGTGAAGGCCGTGAACACCGTGGTGACCAAGGGCAAGGTCAAGCGCTTCCGCGGCCGCCCCGGCGAGCGCAGCGACAAGAAAAAGGCTTATGTGATCCTCGAGGAGGGGAACACTATCGACGTGGCCTCCGGCCTCTGATAGAAGCCTGCCGAATCTCGCGGCCCCGGGTGTTCCGGGGCCGCGGTTCTTTGCGACCGTGCGAGCGGCCGCATCTTCACCGGGGATCTTCGGAGCCCTTCAACCGCGCGACGGCGACCCGTTCAGGGGCGTCATGCGCAAGCTAACGGAAGACAGAAAGCATGGCACTCAAGTCGTATAAGCCGACGACGCCTGGCCAGCGTGGGCTGGTTCTGATCGACCGTTCGGAGCTGTTCAAAGGCCGCCCCGTCAAAGCCCTCACCGAGGGTCTGACGAAGACGGGCGGACGCAACAACACCGGACGCGTCACGATGTGGCACAAGGGTGGCGGCGCGAAGCGTCTCTACCGCGTTGTGGATTTCAAGCGCCGCAAGTTCGACGTTCCGGCGGTCGTCGAGCGGATCGAATACGATCCGAACCGCACCGCCTTCATCGCGCTGGTGAAGTATAACGACGGCGAGCTGGCCTATATCCTGGCGCCGCAGCGTCTGGCCGTGGGCGATACCGTGATCGCCGGCGCCAAGACCGACGTGAAGCCGGGCAACGCCATGCCGTTCTCGGGGATGCCGATCGGCACGATCGTGCACAATGTCGAGCTGAAGCCCGGCAAGGGCGGCCAGCTGGCCCGCGCCGCCGGCACCTATGCCCAGTTCGTCGGCCGCGACGGCGGCTATGCCCAGATCCGCCTGTCCTCGGGCGAGCTGCGCATGGTGCGTCAGGAATGCATGGCGACGGTCGGCGCGGTGTCGAACCCCGACAACTCGAACCAGAATTACGGCAAGGCCGGCCGGATGCGCCATTACGGCATCCGCCCGACCGTTCGCGGCGTCGCGATGAACCCGATCGACCACCCGCATGGCGGCGGCGAAGGCCGGACCTCGGGCGGCCGTCACCCGGTCACCCCGTGGGGCAAGGGCACCAAGGGCAACCGCACCCGCTCGAACAAGCAGACGGACAAATACATCGTCCGCTCGCGCCACGCCAAGAAGAAGGGACGCTGATCCATGTCGCGCTCTATTTGGAAAGGCCCCTTTGTCGATGCCTATCTGCTGAAGAAAGCGGAGAAGTCGCGCGAGTCGGGCAAATCGGAAGTGATCAAGATCTGGTCGCGCCGCTCCACCATCCTGCCGCAATTCGTCGGGCTGACCTTCGCCGTCTACAACGGCAAGAAGCACATCCCGGTCGCGGTCACCGAAGAGATGATCGGCCAGAAGTTCGGTGAATATTCGCCGACGCGGACCTATTACGGTCACGCGGCCGACAAGAAAGCCAAGAGGAAGTAAGCCATGGGTAAGGAAAAGAATCCGCGCCGCGTGGCGGACAACGAGGCGCTGGCCAAGGCCCGCATGCTTCGCACCTCGCCGCAGAAGCTCAATCTGGTCGCCGGTCTGATCCGCGGCAAGAAGGTGGACAAGGCGATCGCCGACCTCACCTTCTCGAAGAAGCGGATCGCGCAGGACGTGCTGAAATGCCTTCAGTCGGCCATCGCCAATGCCGAGAACAACCACGGGCTCGACGTTGACGAGCTGGTGGTCGCCGAGGCCTGGTGCGGCAAGAACCTGGTGATGAAACGGGGCCGTCCGCGCGCGCGTGGCCGGTTCGGCAAGATCATGAAGCCGTTCTCGGAAATCACCATCAAGGTGCGTCAGAAAGGGGAGACTGCGTAATGGGTCAGAAGGTCAACCCGATCGGGATGCGTCTTCAGGTGAACCGCACCTGGGACAGCCGTTGGTTCGCCGATTCGAAAGACTACGGCAACCTGCTGCTCGAAGACCTCCGGATGCGCGAGTTCATCCATGAGGAATGCAAGCAGGCCGGCGTGTCGCGCGTGATCATCGAGCGTCCGCACAAGAAGTGCCGTGTGACCATCCACACCGCGCGTCCGGGCGTCATCATCGGCAAGAAAGGCGCGGACATCGAGACGCTGCGCAAGAAGCTGACGAAGTTCACCGCCTCGGAACTGCACCTCAACATCGTCGAGGTCCGCAAGCCGGAGCTGGACGCGCAACTGGTGGCCGAGTCGATCGCCCAGCAGATGGAGCGCCGCGTGTCCTTCCGTCGCGCCATGAAGCGCGGCGTGCAGAACGCGATGCGCCTCGGCGCGCTCGGCATCCGGGTGAACGTTTCGGGCCGTCTCGGCGGCGCCGAGATCGCGCGGACCGAGTGGTATCGCGAAGGCCGCGTGCCGCTGCACACCCTGCGTGCAGACATCGACTATGCGCTGTCGGAAGCCGAGACGCCCTACGGGATCATCGGCGTGAAAGTGTGGATCTTCAAGGGCGAGATCCTCGAGCACGACCCGCAAGCGCATGACCGCCGCCAGTCGGAGGAAACCCCGTCTCCGCGTCCGCAGCGCCGCGAGCGCGAGCGCGCGTAAGGGAGTAGAGAAAGATGCTGCAACCGAAACGGACGAAGTTCCGCAAACAGCACAAGGGCCGGATCCATGGCGAGGCCAAGGGCGGTTTCGCCCTGAACTTCGGCACCTTCGCCCTGAAGGCTACCGAGCCGGAGCGCGTCACCGCGCGCCAGATCGAAGCCGCGCGTCGTGCGATCACCCGCCACATGAAACGTCAGGGCCGGGTCTGGATCCGGGTGTTCCCGGATGTGCCGGTGACCGGCAAGCCCACCGAGGTGCGGATGGGCAAGGGCAAGGGCTCGGTGGAGTTCTGGGCCGCCAAGGTGAAGCCGGGCCGGATCATGTTCGAGATCGACGGCGTGTCCGAACTGGTCGCCCGCGAGGCGCTGCGCCTCGGCGCGAACAAGCTGCCGGTGACCACCCGCATCGTGGCCCGCGAAGACTGGTGAACCCGGTCCGAGCGTGA
>JBDHSR010000273.1:0-4948 GCA_039808305.1 Gemmobacter sp.
GACAGGCGCCGCCACGGCGACCGGCGCCGGGGCGGCCGGAGCGGGGGCGGCGACCGGGATCAGCAGATACTGCCCCTCGCGCACCGTCAGATTGGCGTCGAGGCCGTTCCAGTCCGCCAGCGCCTTGGGCGAGACGTTGTAGGCGCGGGCGATGGTGAAGGCGGTCTCGCCGCGCTGCACCTGATGGCGGGCGGGCTCCACCCCCGGGGCCTGGCCGGCGGCGTCGGGGCCCTTCTGCCAGCCCGTGCCGCTGCCGCCTTGCGCCGGCGCGGCGCGGTCGATGGCGGAGGAGGCGATGGTGCCCACGTCGATCGCCCCCGACTTGATCGGGGCGCCGACGATGGCGCCGCCGGCCGCCGGGCTGGCGGAAGCGACGCGGCGGGGCAGCGCCAGAACCTCGCCGTCGCGCAGCGGATTGCCGGGCTGCACCGCGTTGTAGCGGGCAAGTTCGGCGGCATCGACGCCGACCCGCGCGGCGACCGAGGCCACGGTATCGCCGCGCCGCGCCACGGCGACCTGATAGCCGGGATAGGAGATCACCCCGCGCGCATCGGGGGCTGGCCGGGCGGCGGTGGCGGACCGCGCGGCGTCGGCGGTCGAAAGACCGCCGGGGCGCAGATCCCAGTCGAAGGGCTTGCCGCCGCCGGAACAGGCGGCCAGCAGGACGAGCGCCGTGCCCAGGCCGAGGGCGGTCAGACGCGGGGAATGGGGACGGTCGGTCGGGTGCATGGCTCTGCCTCGTTCCTGCCCGGTTGATCCGGGTCGCATCGCATTACGCTTCATATTGTGCGCGCGACACTAGTCGGACGCAAGCCCTTCGACCAGCGGCACGAAACGGACCGGGCGCAACTCGTCATAGTCGAAGCCGGTCTCGGTGCGGGTGACCTTGATGAGGCTCTGCACCGTGTCCGACTGGCCGACCGGCAGCACCATGATCCCGCCGGGTTTCAGCTGCGACAGCAGCGGCGAGGGCGGATCCTCGGCGGCGGCGGTGACGATGATGCGGTCGAAGGGCGCCTGTTCCGGCAGGCCGAAGCTGCCGTCGCGCGCCACGGCGGTGATATTGGCGAGACCCAGCGCCGCGAACAGCTCCACCGCCTCGCGCACCAGACGGCGGTGGCGGTCCACCGTATAGACGCGGCGGGCGAGCTGGCTGAGGATCGCCGCCTGGTAGCCCGAGCCGGTGCCGACCTCCAGCACCACGTCGCGCGGCTGCACGTTCAGCGCCTGGGTCATCAGCCCCACCACCGAGGGCTGCGAGATGGTCTGCCCGCAGGAGATCGGCAGCGGCATGTCCTCATAGGCGCGTTCGGAGAAGATGCCCTTCACGAAGCGGCCCCGGTCGATCCGCTCCATCGCGGTGAGCACGCGGCTGTCGGTCACCCCGCGCGAGCGCAGCGCGAAGAGGAACCGCATCTTGCGTTCGGCCGGGTCGTCCTCGTGATCCGGCGCGTCGGGGCTCATGCGAGGCGGGCCTCCAGATCGGCGAGCAGGTCATGGGCGGTGAGATCGGCGCGCATCGGCGTGATCGAGATGAACCCTTCGAGATTGGCGGCGGCGTCGCTGCCCGGCGCGGTGGGCAGGTGCTGCGGGCCCGAGGTGATCCACAGGAAGCGCCGCCCCGAGGGCGAGATATGCGGATCGACCGAAAACCTGGTGTCGCGGCGGAAGCCCTGGGTGGTGACGCGGCTGCCCTTCACCTTCGCCGCCGGCACGGGCGGGAAATTCACGTTGTAGAACAGCCGGTAATCTTCGTCCTGCGCCCAGATCCCGCTGTCGAGGATCGCCCGCACCACCCGCGCGCCATGGCTGCGCGCCGCCTCGAACGGATCGGCCAGTTCCGAGGTTTCCGGCCCGAGGAATTGCGACAGCGCGATGGCCGGCACGCCTTGCAGCGCCGCCTCCATCGCGCCGCCCAGCGTGCCGGAGTAAAGCGCGTTCTCGGCCGCGTTGTTGCCCCGGTTCACGCCCGAAAGCACGAGGTCGGGCTTGGCGCCCTGCAACACGTCGTAAAGTGCGGCGAGCACGCAATCGGCCGGGCTGCCCTCGGCCGCGTAGCGGCGCGGCCCGAGCTTCGCCACCAGCATCGGATGGGTGTAGCTGATGCAATGGCCGACGCCGGATTGCTCGAAGGCGGGGGCGACGGTCCAGATCTCGCCCTCCGGTCCGGCGATCTCGCTGGCGATGGCGGTCAGCGCCTCCAGCCCCGGGGCGTTGATGCCGTCGTCGTTGGTGATCAGGATGCGCATGGGTCTCGGGCCTTTCGTTCCCGTCCTGATTAGACGAGGCGGCGCCATGCGGCAAGGCGGCGTTGGCCGGCCGGCCCGGCTTTTCCACCGCCGCCATTGCGCGGCGGGGCGGGAGTTGCTAAGGCAGGCGCCAGCGCCGCGTTAGCTCAGCCGGTAGAGCAACCGCCTTGTAAGCGGTAGGTCGTCCGTTCGATCCGGACACGCGGCACCATCCCCGCCTTCCGGCCCGGCAGGGGCGGGATCGCCCCCGCCGCCGCAACGGCCCATGCCGGGGAAGGGCGCCCCGGCTCACTCCACCGCGATCTCCGGCCCGGCGATATGCACCGCGAGCAGGCAGCCCCCCGGCGTGAAGGAATGGTGTTCCGAGCCGTCGCGGTAGAACACCATGTCGCCGGCGCGCAGGATCGTGCCGTCGCTTTCGTGCAGCTCGCCCTCCAGGATCAGGAACTGCTCATGCCCGTTATGGCGATGGGCGCGGGTCACCATGCCGGCCGGCATCCGGTAGACATGGAAACCCTCGCCCAGCGGCCGGCCGTCGTCGAGTTGCAGGATCTCGTCGCCGAGCGCCACGCCGTCGGGATAGACGAAGGGCCTGAAGGCGGCGTCGCGGATATTGGCGATGCGGCGGTCGTGGCGGTCGATCGGTTTCATGGCATCCTCCGGGTGCGGGCGGGGTCAGGGGAAATCGGCCGCCCGGTGCACCGGGCGGCCCTTGAACAGCGTGAGCAGCACCCGCGTCGCGCCGATCTCCTCCGCCGGGCAGGCGAGGATGTCGCGGTCGAGCACGATCAGGTCGGCGGAAAAGCCGGGGCGCAGACTGCCGGTGAAGCCGTCGCGCCAGCAGGCCATGGCGGCATGGGTGGTATAGCCCTGCACCGCCTCCGTCACGGTCAGCCGCTGGTCGGGCAGGAAGGGCGGGCGCCATCCCTCGGCGCGGCGGGGCTGGCGGGTCACCGCCGTCTCGATGATCTCGAACGGGTTCAGCGTGCTGACCGGCCAGTCCGAGGACAGGCAGGCCAGCGCGCCGTGATCCAGCATCCGGCGGAAGGCGTAGGTTTGCGGCAGCCGCGCCGCGCCGATCATGTCGAGCGCGATGTCGGGCACGACCGGATCGTGGCGCGCCCAGAGCGGCTGGATATTCGCCATGACGCCGAGCGGCGCGAGGCGGGCGGCATCCTCGGGCGCCAGCAGTTGCAGATGGGCGAGCTGGTGGCGGGCCGGCCAGTCGCCATTCGCGGCGCGGGCCAGCGCCAGCGCGTCCAGCACCTGCCGGGCGGCGGCGTCGCCGATGACATGGGCATGGATCTGGAACCGCGCCGCGTCGAGCGCCGCGACCAGTTCGGCCAGCGCCGCGTCGGAGAACATCGGCGCGTGATTGCCGCCATCGGCATAGGGGTCGAGCAGCGCGGCGGTGCGGTTCTCGAACACGCCGTCGGCGAAGATCTTCGCGGAATGCAGGTGGAAATCCGGCCCCGGATGGGCGGCGCGCAACGCGCCCAGCCGGGCCAGCGCGGTATGCGGCGTATCGGCCCCGGTCACCGGCATGGCGCCGGCGACGCGCAGGTCGAGCGGGCCGGCCCCGGCATAGATCCGCGCCTCCAGCCCGGTCACGCAAGGATCGAGGATGCCGGTCAGGCCATGGGCATTGGCATGGGCCTGCGCCAGCCGCAGCCCCTCGCGGTAATCGGCGTCGGTCGGCGCGGGCAGCCGGTCGGTGGCCCAGCCGATCGCGGCCTCGTGCAGCATCCCGGTCGGACGGCCGGCGGCGTCGGTGACGAAATGGCCGTTTTCCGGGTCCGGTATGCCGGGGCCGAGGCCGATCCGCGCCATGGCGGCGCTGTTGAGGCAGGCGCTGTGGAACGAGCTGTCATAGGCGATGGCGGGCCGGTCCGGCACGGCGGCGTCGAGCACCGCCGCCGTCAGGTCGTGGTCGCCGAACAGGCCGGGCTGCCAGCCGGTGCCGATGACGAGCGGCGCTTCCGGCCGGGCGGCCGCGCCGGCCGCCAGCCGGGCCTGAAGCGCCGCGGGATCCGCGACATCGAACAGCGGCGCCGCGGTGGCGAGATCGGCGCCGCCCGACAGCAGGTGGACATGCGTGTCCTGGAACCCCGGCAGCACCAGCCGCCCGCCGCAGCGGATATGGTCCGCCCCGGCGCCGGCCAGCGCCGCCATCTCGTCCCGGCGGCCGAGCGCGCGGATCCGCCCGCCCTCGATCACCAGCGCCTCGGCCTCCGGGCGGGCCGGATCCATGGTGACGATGCGGGCCTCGGTCACGAGCAGGGTCATGGCGCCGCCCGGTTCCGGCGGGCCGGCGCGTCGGGGCCGCGCATCCGGGCGACGAGCGCGAGGCAGGGCAGGGCGCCGGCCACGATCAGGCGGGGCTGGTGCGGCGGGGTCCAGACCGGGGCATGGGCGGGCTTTTCCACCAGCGGCGCGCCGGGGCGGAGGCGCCAGCGATGCGGGCCGGTCAGCGATACGCAAAGCTCCGGCGCGGCCCGCGTCCGGTCGTGCCGGCGCAGATGCGGCGCGAGCAGCAGCAGGCCCAGCTCGACCCCCTCGGCCCGCAGCGCCCCCTCGAGGCCGAGCAGCGGGGCATGGGCATGATCCCGGTTCCCGGGGTCAGGGCGGTGCCAGCGCAGATGCGGCGCGGCGGCGGCAAGGCCGGCGGCGAGCAGCGCCTGGCTGGCGCGCAACGCCGC
>JBDHSR010000274.1:0-4918 GCA_039808305.1 Gemmobacter sp.
CAGCGCCGCCTGCATCGCCGGCAGCGGCAGCGCCTGCGCGTCGCGCCGCGCCTGCGCCAGCCAGCCGGCGGCGAGGCTGCGCGCCGCCGCCGTGGCGAGGCCCGAGAGATCGGGCGCCGCCCCCTCCTCCAGCTCCGGCAGGTGCCAGCCGCGCGCCGCCAGCCAGTCGTCCAATTCCTCCTGCGGGGTGGCGAGGCCGGCGGCGCTTTCGCTGTCCGATCCGTCGAGATAGGCCACCAGCGCCTCCGCCCCGGTCGCCAGCCGCTCGCTGTCATGGTGCAGGTTGGCGTGGAAGCGGGCGCGCCAGTCGGGTTCGATGTCCTCGGTCTCGGCGAGGATGGCGGCGGTGGAGCGGACGGAGCTGACCGCCGACAGCACCTCGTGCAGCGCGAGGCTGAGATGCGGGTCATGCGCCAGCCGGTCGTTCAGCGCCGCCACCGCCCGCTCCAGCTGCCCCGTCCGCCGGTGCAGCCCGGCGGTGACCTGCGCCCAGCCGGGATAGCGGCCAATGAACTCCTCCAGCCGGTCGAGCTCGGCCAGCCCCTCGGCCTCGCCCGCCGCCGCGCGCAGCGATTCGGCCAGCGCCCCCTCCGCCCCCTGCTCCAGCGCCAGCGCCTCGATCCCCAGCGCCGCGGCCAGCCGCGCCAGCACCTCGCCCGCGACGCGCCGCCGGTTGTGCTCGATCAGGTTGAGATAGGAGGCCGAGATGCCCGCCGCCTTCGCCACCTCGGCCTGCCTGAGCCCGAGGGCCTGCCGCCGCTCGCGCACCCGGCTTCCGGTCAGGGCATTCAGCGCCATGTCGATCTCCTCCGCTGGCCGAAGATTTACACCTGCGGGTGAAATTCACAAACTCCGTAAACCCGGACCCCGCCCGGCCGGCGGGAAGGCGGACCGGCGATATACGGCAGGTTTACGCTGCGAAAGGCAGCCTGTGGATACTTTAGGAATGCCCCGCAAACCCTTGCGATGGCATGGAATCACCGGATGCGGATTCGGGCATGATTGAGGCGGCTCGCCCCGGTTCGGCCACATTGTCGCCATAATTCAATCACGGAATGCCATTTTGTTGAAATATTGTGAAATGTTGCGTGATATGCCTGTCGCAAATGTGGCGGAAGCCTCGGCCCCCACCGCGAGGGCTAGTGACCGCCGGCCGGGCCGGAAATCGCAAGATTGACACATTGAGGCCGTGATGCGGACACTCTGCCCACGTTCCTTGCGTGAACTGGAACGATACAACCACAGGCTTTGAGCAGACGTGACATGACGACCCCGACCCGCCTCCCGCAGCGCCGCCCGTCGGCGCGCGCGACCGGATCGCGCCCCGCCGCTGCGGCGGGGCGTCCGGCGGAGGCGCGTCCGGGTCGGACGGCACCGCAGCTGAAGCTTATGGACCGCCTGCCCGCCGCGCTGCTGCGGCGCGCGCAGGCCACTCGATCCCGGCCGGGGGGCCGGGGCACCGCCACGGCGCGGGGCATCCATCCGGCGGGGGCTGGACGGATGCCGCATTCCGGGGCGGACCGGCAGGATGTCCGGCATCCCGTCATGTCTCTGGGGGAGCATGACGGGACGGCAGCGGGCCTGGCGGCAAGGGCGGGGCGCTCCGGCGTCCGCGATGCGGGGGCATCGCGGGTCATCGGCGCGCACCGTCAGACAGAACCCGGAAGGGACCGGCGCACCCGTCTGCTCCGCCGGTCCCGTCCGATCGACCGACACCGCATATACGGGGCTGCCAACCCATGCGTCTTGCTGCCATTCTTGCCGTCACCGCCCTGACGGCATGCACCTCCGCTCCGACCCCGGCCAGCCGGGCCGAAGTCTCGATGAACCAGAGCCGGGAGGCCACCGCCGCGCCTGACAGCGCGGTGATGACGGCGGCCTTCGCGCCCGCCGCGCCGATCCGGGTGACGCGATCGAACGCCGAGATCGCGCAGGATTTCCTCGACCTGGAATTCCGCATGGAAAGCGGCCGCCCCCTGCCGGTGCTGACGCGCTTCGAGGGGCCGGTGACGGTGGCGCTGGCCGGCCAGGTGCCGGGCACGGCGCGCCCGGATCTGGCGCGGCTGATCGGGCGCTTCCGGGCCGAGGCGGGGCTCGACGTGCGCGAGACCGCCGGCCCGGCCAATATCACGGTGGTTTTCGTGCCGCGCCGCACGATCCAGGCCACCCATGCCAATGTCGCCTGTTTCGTCGCCCCCCGCGTCTCAAGCTGGGAGGAATACAAGGCCGCGCGCGGCACCGGCCAGCTCGACTGGACCACGATCCGCAAGCGGGAGCGGCTGGCGATCTTCGCCCCGGCCGATGCCAGCCCCCAGGAGGTGCGCGACTGCCTGCATGAGGAGGTGGCGCAGGCGCTCGGCCCGCTGAACGACCTGTACCAGCTGCCCGACAGCGTGTTCAACGACGACAATTTCCACACCACGCTGACCGGCTTCGACATGCTGATGCTGCGGCTGCACTACGCGCCGGAACTCCGCAACGGCATGACGCAGGAAGAGGTCGCGGCGGTGCTGCCCCGGCTGCTGGCGCGGCTGAACCCCTCCGGCGCCACCGGCTTCAGCCATGGCGGCGGACGGACGCCGGCGATCTGGGTGCGGGCGATGGAAGCGGCCCTGGGTCCGCAGGGCGGCAATGGCGCCCGCCGCGCCGCCGCCGAACAGGCGGTGCGGATCGCCCATGCCCAGGGCTGGAGCGATGGCCGCCTCGCCTTCTCGTGGTTCGCGGTGGGCCGGCTCAATATCGGCGCCGATCCGGTGAAGGCGGCGCAGGCGCTGTCCGAGGCGTCGCGCATCTACCGCCGCCTGCCCGGCGCCGATGTGCAGGCCGCCCATGTCGACATGCAGCTTTCGGCGCTGGCGCTGAGCCAGGGCCGCACCGATCAGGCCGTGGCCTTCGCCGACCGCGCCATCCCGGTGGTGCGCCGGGCGCAGAACGCCTCGCTGCTCGCCACGCTGATGATGCTGAAGGCCGAGGCGCTGGCGGCGCGCGGCGAGGCGGGCGCGGCGAAGGCGCTGCGGCTCGACAGCCAGGGCTGGGCGCGCTATGGCTTCGGCTCGGACGCGGTGACGCGGGCGCGGATGCGCGACATCTCGGCCCTCGCCCCGTCGCGGCTGCGTTCGGGCTGGAACGGATGAGGGCGGCTCCTGCCGCCCGGCAGGAGGCAACATGATCGTCATCACCGCCGCCATTCTCGGCGCGCTCATCGGCGCGCTGAGGGCGCGGGCCCACGGCGGAGGCGCGCTCGACATGGCGCAATGGGCGGCGGGCTTCGCCATCGCCTTCGCGCTTCTGGGCACCTTCGCCACCATCTATATCGAACGGTCGCTCTGACCATGTTCGCGCCCTTCTTCGAGACGCTGCGGCGCACGGGGGTTCCGGTCTCGCTGCGGGAATATCTCGGCTTTCTCGAAGGGCTGTCGGCCGGGCTCGCGACCTACGATCCCGAGGCGTTCTACTATCTCGCCCGCACCACCATGGTGAAGGACGAACGCCATCTCGACCGGTTCGACCGCGCCTTCGCCGAGGCGTTCCGGGGGCTGGAGGCGATCACCCCCGAACAGGTGCTGGAGGCGGTCGACCTGCCGCGCGACTGGCTGGAGAAGCTGGCCGAGAAACATCTCACCGCCGAGGAAAAGGCGCGGATCGAGGCGCTCGGCGGTTTCGACAAGCTGATGGAGACGCTGAAGCAGCGCCTCGCCGAGCAGAAGGGCCGTCATCAGGGCGGCAACAAATGGGTCGGCACCGCCGGCACCTCGCCCTTCGGCGCCTATGGCTACAACCCGGAAGGGGTGCGCATCGGCCAGGACGAAAGCCGCCACCGCCGCGCGGTGAAGGTCTGGGACAAGCGCGAGTTCCGCAACCTCGACGACCGGGTGGAGCTCGGCACCCGCAACATCAAGGTGGCGCTGCGCCGGCTGCGCAGATGGGCGCGCGACGGCGCGGCGGAGGAGCTCGATCTCGACGGCACCATCCGCGCCACCGCCGATCACGGCTGGCTCGACGTGCAGACCCGGCCGGAGCGGCGCAACGCGGTGAAGGTGCTGCTGTTTCTCGACGTGGGCGGCAGCATGGACCCCTATGTCAAGGTGATGGACGAGCTGTTCAGCGCCGCCCGGGCCGAGTTCAAGCACCTGAAACACTTCTACTTCCACAACTGCCTCTATGAGGGCGTCTGGACCGACAACCGCCGCCGCTGGAACGAGCAGACCCCGACCTGGGAGGTGCTGCGCACCTACGGCCCCGACTACAAGGCGATCTTCGTCGGCGACGCGGCGATGAGCCCCTACGAGATCCTGCATCCCGGCGGCGCCAACGAGCACTGGAACCCCGAATCCGGGCAGGTCTGGCTGGAACGCGCCTGCGCGCAATGGCCGAGCCACCTCTGGATCAACCCCACCCCCGAGGCGCATTGGGCCCACAGCCATTCCACGCGGCTGATCCGCGACATCCTCGACGGCGCCATGGTGCCGATGACGCTCGACGGCATCGCGCGCGGGATCAAGGCGCTGCGCTGAGCGGGCCGAAGGCTCCGACGCCCGACGCCCGACGCCCGACGCCCGACGCCCGACGCCCTACGCCCGACGCCCGACGCCCGACGCCCGACGCCTCCCCCGGTTCCGGCACCTCCGCAACCCCTTTTTCCACCGCGATGCCACCGCCGCCCGGCTGCCCCACGGCCCAGCCCCAACAGTCCCGCCTCCCGGAACCGCGCTCCCTCCCCCGCATCGCCGCCCCCACCCGCCCGATGCGGCCCCGCCCCGCTCCACATCCCGGCCCCCCATTACAACCGCGTGACCCGCGCCGCCGCCCCTCTCCCAACGCCAAGCCCTTGCTCCTTGCCGAATACTCCCGCCGGAGGCACGCCCGAGGTCGCCGCGCGCCAGCGCGGCGGCCGAGAGGAAAGCCGCGCGCGGCCCGC
>JBDHSR010000275.1:0-4914 GCA_039808305.1 Gemmobacter sp.
ACGGAGGACGGATCGCCCTTCGTCCCTGTTGGAGATCGCTCCAGACCCGGCCGGAATGCAGCTCCGGGCCTAGCCGAGCAGCCCCGTGTGACCTCTGTCCCCGCCCGGAACAAAGGCGCGCAGCGCCGGGGCCATCAAGGGCGGTTCGGCATTCGTCCGGGGTTCCGGCGGCCTTGTTGGGGGAACTGTCCCTTCCTCGCCGGCCATCCCACGCAACAGAGGGCAGCGCCCGAGCGCCGGGTGGGCGCAACTCCGCTTGTGGTCGCCGCTTTATGGTGCCGCACCGCCTAACCCCGATCCCCGCGCCTACGTCCCCGAAGCGCCCGCCCGAGGGGGCGGTCGGGCGCTGCCCGGCGGCGCTGCGTGCCTTGTTCCTGGCGGGTCTGCGGCTCAGGCCGGGGCTTGGCAGTCGGGCGCTGCCCGGCGGCACGAGCCGTGCCTTGTTCCGGGCGGGGGAAAATCTTCACACGGCAAGGGGTCTCCCGTCGCGCCTGTATCACCGAGACACCCACCCAGCGGTCGGGCCATACCTTCTGTTGGAAGGAATGAAGGGCGGCCTTCATCGGGACAGCCAAGCCGCCTCCGAAACCCGCCCTCCCCCATTCAGCCGCCGCACACCCCGCCGCTATTCCGACCCATGCCAGAGCAGGTTGGCGAGCCGCGCGTCCCCCGACAGCATCGCGTCGACATGGGGAATGCCGTAAAGCGCCGCCAGCGTCGGCGGGCGCCGGCCCAGCAGCGAGCGGCCCAGCCCCGCCCGCACCGGCGGCGCGGCGAGGCCCAGCCAGTCGAGCAGCGTGGGATAGACGTCGATCATCGCGCCCGGCGTGTCGTTCACCCCGCCCTGCCCCGGCCCGCCGATCAGCATCACGGTATTGGCGGAATGGAGCTCCACCGGCACGTCCGGCAGGTCGGCATTGTGGTTCAGGTGATCGGACAGGATCACGATGCGCAGCGGATGCGCCCGCCCGGCGGCGGCATGGGCCGCTTGCAGGTCGCGCACATAGGCCAGCGCATCCTCGGCGGTGCAGCGCACCACCGCCGCCTCGTCGCGCGATTTCAGCGCGCGCCCCTCCGGCGCGCAGCGGCGCGAGAGGTAGCCGAGCTTGCCATGCGGCCCGATGGTCTCGACGATCTGGAGGAAGGGCGCCTCGCCCTCCAGCAGCGCGGGCAGCCGCTTGCGGGCGCTGTCGAAGGTCATCTGGTCGTCGAGCACCCAGCCCACCAGCGCCGCCTCCACCTCTTCCGGCGGATGGAGCGCGCGCTGCCCGTCGAGGCCGAAAGGCGCGCCGAGGCCGTGGCTGCGATAGAAGGCGTCGATGCCGGCGAAACCCTCGTCGCCGCCGACGATGTAATCCATGGCATAGCCATGGCCCGCGAGGATGTCGGTCAGGCAGGTCAGCTCCGGCAGGAAGGTCTTCACCGCGTCGAAATTGTTGTGCCCGATCAGCCCGCGCGGCAGCAGCGGCACCCCGCATTGCGAGGCGACCATGCCGGCGAGGCTCCAGCCCGTGCCGGCGATCTGGCCGACATTGAGGAAGGTGAGCGCCTCGGCCTCCAGCGCGCGCAGCGGCGCATAGGCGTCGCCATAGACCCGGGTGTCGAGGAAGCGGCGGTCCAGCCCCTCCAGATAGACGATGGCCAGATCGGGGAGCGGCACCGGGGCCGGCAGCACCTCGGGCAGCCGCACCTCGCGCGCGAGATCGGAGGGCGGCGGCGGCACCACCATCCGGTGCAGGGCGAAACGGGTCAGCGGGTTCAGCGCCACCAGCACCAGCGCCGCCCCGAGCAGCAGCCGCCAGCCGAAGCCCCAGAGGTTCGACAGCAGGTAAAGCGAGAGACAGACGAGGATCAAAGCCAGCGAGGCTTTCAGGATCTCGCTGTCCAGCCCGCCGAAGCCCGCGCCCTGCGTGCCGAATTCGGCATGGAACAGCAGCGCCATCATGTCGATCCGGCCGAAACCGCGGGAAATCACCGCGAAGGGCAGCATGAAGAGGCAGGCCGCCAGCACCGCCAGCATCCCGCCCCCCGGCCGGCGCCAGAGCGCGCGGCCGCCGAGCGCCATCGCGGCGAACAGACAAAGGAAAGCGAAGGCGCCGGGCTTGTCCACCCGCATCCGCGGCAGGACCGCCCCGGCAAGGCCGATGCCGAGCGGCAGGACGAGCAGCAGGGAAATGAGCAGACGGCGGGGGGACATGATCTCGCGCGGTTTTTATTGACTGATGGAACAATAAACTTTCCGATTGATGACCCAACAGCCCTTGCCCCGCAAGCCTTCCCCGCCGCCGCCCATTGATTTTCCGCCCGGTTTTCTGCACATCGGACGGAAGTTTAGGAAAGGACGCCCGATGAGCCGCATTGACGCCAGATTCGCCCGGCTGAAGGCCGAAGGCCGCAAGGCTTTCGTCGCCTATGTCATGGGGGGCGACCCCGATCTGGAAACCTCGCTCGCGGTGATGCGGGGGCTGCCGGGCGCCGGGGTGGACGTGATCGAGCTCGGCATGCCCTTCACCGATCCGATGGCCGACGGGCCGACCATCCAGCTTGCCGGCCAGCGCGCGCTGGAAGCCGGCATGACGATGGACAAGGTGCTCGCCATGGTGCGCGACTTCCGCGCCGGCGATGCCGAGACGCCGATCGTGCTGATGGGCTATTACAACCCGATCTATGCGCGCGGGGTGGAGCGTTTCCTCGCCGAGGCGCAGGCGGCCGGGATCGACGGGCTGATCGTGGTCGACCTGCCGCCCGAGGAGGATGCCGAGCTCTGCCTGCCGGCGCAGGCGGCGGGGATCGACTTCATCCGGCTGGCGACGCCCACCACCGACGACCGGCGGCTGCCCAAGGTGCTCCAGAACACGTCGGGCTTCGTCTATTACGTCTCGATCACCGGCATCACCGGCGCGGCGGCCGCGCAGGCGGCCGAGGTGGCGCCGGAAGTGGCGCGGATCAAGGCGGCGACCGACCTGCCGGTGGTGGTGGGCTTCGGCATCTCGACCCCGGAAAACGCCGAGGCCATCGCCGGGATCGCCGATGGCTGCGTGGTGGGCTCGGCCATCGTGAAGGAGATCGGCGCGGGCCGGCCGGTGGCGGAAATCCTCGCACGGGTGGCGGCGCTGGCGGCCGGGGCGCACCGGGCCTAAGGGACCGGGCCCAGGGAGCCGGGGCAGGTTTGTCTTTGCGGAGCGCGGCCCTCGCGGGCCGCGCATTGCTTTCGTCTCGGCCCCCGCGCGGACGCGCGGGAGCCTCGGGCGCGCCTCCGGCGGGAGTATTTGGCAAGGAGCAAGGCGGGTTGCGGCTGAGCGGACAATTTGGTAAGGAAATTTTACCAAATCCAGGAGAGTGCCGATGGCTGTCATCACCTGCATCGAGGATCTGAAGCGGCTGCATGCGCGGCGGGTGCCGCGGATGTTCTACGATTACGCGGAATCGGGCAGCTATACCGAGCAGACCTTCCGGGACAATGTGGCGGATTTCGCGCAGATCCGGCTCCGGCAGAAGGTGGCGGTCGACATGTCGGACCGCTCGGTCGCCGGGCGGATGCTCGGGCAGGCGGTGGCGATGCCGGTGGCGCTGGCCCCGGTCGGCTTCACCGGGATGCAGTCGGCCGATGGCGAGATCAAGGCGGCGCGGGCGGCGGCGCGGTTCGGGGTGCCCTTCACCCTCTCCACCATGTCGATCTGCTCCATCGAGGATGTGGCGGCCGCGACCGGCGCGCCGTTCTGGTTCCAGCTTTACGTCATGCGCGACGAGGATTTCGTCGACCGGATCATCGACCGGGCGAAGGCGGCGGGCTGTTCGGCGCTGGTGCTGACGCTGGATCTCCAGATCCTCGGCCAGCGGCACAAGGATCTGAAGAACGGGCTGAGCGCGCCGCCGAAGCTGACGCTGCCGAATATCCTCAACATGATGACCAAGCCCGGCTGGTGCCTGGGGATGCTGGGGACGAAGCGGCGGACCTTCGGCAATATCGTCGGCCATGCCAGGGGGGTGGGCGATCTCTCGTCGCTGTCGAGCTGGACGGCGGAGCAGTTCGACCCGCAGCTCGACTGGGGCAAGGTGGCGCGCATCCGCGACCGCTGGGGCGGCAAGCTGATCCTGAAGGGCGTGCTGGATGCCGAGGACGCGGAGCGCGCGGCCGATTTCGGCGCGGATGCCATCGTGGTGAGCAATCACGGCGGGCGGCAGCTCGACGGGGCGCTGTCGTCGATCCGGGTGCTGCCCTCCATCGTGCGGGCGGTGAAGGGGAAGACGGAGATCTGGCTCGACAGCGGCATCCGCTCGGGGCAGGACGTGCTGAAGGCGCTGGCGCTCGGCGCGGATGCGACGATGATCGGGCGGAGCTACATCTACGGTCTGGGCGCGATGGGCGAGGCCGGGGTGACGGCGGCGCTGGAGGTCATGCGCAAGGAGCTGGATGTGACCATGGCGCTGTGCGGCGAGCGGGATGTGCGCAATCTCGGGCGGCACAATCTTTTGGTGCCGAAGGGTTTCGAGGGGGAGTGGGTGTAGGGGGAAGCGGTGTGGCGGGCGGTTTGCCCGGCGCGCGAAGAGGGAAAGTCATGGCGAGCCCCCGCTTGTGCCGCAGACCCGCCCGCAATCAAGGCGCGCAGCGCCGCCCGGCAGCGCCCGACCGCCCCCTCGGGCGGGCGCTTCGTCACCACAAGCGCGATGATCTGACATGGGCGGGGCTGCACCATAAAGGGACGACCACAAGCGGAGCTGCGCCCACCCGGCGGTCGGGCTCTGCCCTCTGTGGCGCAGGATGTCGGGGAAGAAGAGCGGCTGAGCCAGGCGGGTCCCGCCCCTCCCCTAGCGGCGCCTGAGCAGCAGCGGCGCAAGCGCGAGCACCAGAAGCAGCATCGCGGCGGCGAAGACGAAGGCCGCGCGCAGGCCGAAGGCGCCGGCGATGAAGCC
>JBDHSR010000276.1:0-4900 GCA_039808305.1 Gemmobacter sp.
TCCAGATCGTCGGGATAAAGCTGGAAGCTGAAATCCTCGGGCATCGGATCGTCGGGCGTCGCCCAATGGGCGCGGCAATTGCCCTCGTAGGGGCCGAGGTTGAAGCCGTATTTCTCCTGCCGCAGGTAATAGCTGCTGTCCACGTCGCGCAGCAGCGGCAGCTTGTGGCCGGCCTCGCGCGACCAGCGTTCCAGTTCCGGCACGGTGTCGAACAGCAGGTATTGATGGCTCATCACCATCATCGGCACCCGGCGGCCGAACAGCCACCCGACCTCGGCCGCGTAGTAACCGGCGGCGTTCACCACATATTCCGCCCGCACCTCGCCCTTCGGCGTGGTCAGCACCCATTCGCCGCCCTCGCGCCGCGCCGCCGTCACCGGGCAGAACCGCTCGATCCGCGCGCCCATCTGGCGGGCCCCCTTGGCCAAAGCCTGGGTCAGTTGCGCCGGGTCGATGTCGCCGTCATGGGGATCGTAAAGCGCGCCGGTCAGGCCATGGGTCTCGACGAAGGGATATTTCGACCGGATCTCCTCGGGCGACAGCACCGCCAGATCCATGCCCTGATACCGCCCCATGCCGACGACGCGCCTGAACTCCTGCAACCGCTCCGCCGTATGGCCCAGCCGGACAGAACCGGTGACGTGGTAGTTCATCGGATACTCCACCTCCTCCCCGAGGCGGCGGTAGAGCTGCGCCGAATAGCGCTGCATGTTCATGATCGACCAGGAGGCCGAGAAGGTCGGCACATTGCCCGCCGCGTGCCAGGTGGAGCCCGCCGTCAGCTCGTTCTTCTCCAGCAGAAGGCAATCCGTCCAGCCCGCCTTCGCCAGATGATAGAGCGCCGAGGCCCCCACCGCGCCGCCGCCGATGATGACGACCCGCGCCGTCGCCCATGCCCGAGAACCAGCCATCCGAACCTCCCTGAATGGGCCGCAGTATCGGGCAGGCCGCGGGGGCTTTCAATTCGGCCGGACCCGGCCTATTGATCGGAAAACACGATCAGGGACGCCCATGCAGATCGAACTTCTCGACACGTTCCTCGACCTCTGCGAGACGCGCAGCTTCAACCGCACCGCCGAGCGGCTGGGCATCACCCAGAGCACCGTCTCGGCCCGCGTGGCCGCGCTGGAGACGGCGGTCGGCGCCCGGCTTTTCGAACGCTCGCGCGCCGGGACAGACCTCACCATCGAGGGCCGCCGCTTCGAGGGCCATGCCCGCAGCCTGCGCCACGAATGGAACGAGGCGCGCCGCCGCATCCAGGTGCCGGACCGGGCGGCGCAGCTGCTGCGGCTGGGCATCCAGAACGACCTCGCGGCGCAGCATATCGGCGAATGGATGGCCGATTTCCGCCGCGCGCTGGCCGATACCGCCTTCTATGTCGAGCCGGACTATTCCAACCAGATGTGCGCCGACCTGCTGACCGGCACCCAGGATTTCGCGGTGATGTTCTCGCCCAAGCCGCATCCCGACCTGCATTTCGAGACGGTGGGAGAGGTGCCCTACCGGATGGTGTCGTCCGAGACCGACCGGCTGGCCGAGGTGCGGGTGGAAACCTATGTCTTCGCGCATTTCTCGCCGGCCTTCGAGACGATGCACCGCGCCGTCACGCCGCAACTCGCCTCCGCCGCGATCTCGGTCGGGCAGAGCGGCACGGTGGCCGCGCTGCTCGGCGCGATGGGCGGGGCGGGCTATGTGCTGGAGCGGACGGCGGAGGCGCTGACGGCGGAAGGCCGGTTCCGCATGGTCGGCGACGCGCCGGTGCTGCGCCAGCCGGTCTATGCCGCGATGCATGTGCGCCACCGGATCTCGGCGGTGCATCGCCGGCTGACGCGGATCGTGCGCCGCCGCCTCGCCGGGGCGTGAACGGGCTTGCCGGAGGCCGGGCGGCGGCCTTACGCTGGGCGGAAACCAGCCCAAAGGAGCCCGTCATGCCCGTCACCCTCGTCCAGGTCGATTTCCCGCATCAAGGCCCCTGGGGGGCCGGGATGGCCGAAGCCTTCGAGGGGCTTGCGCAATCCATCGCCGGCGAGCCGGGCTTCCTGTTCAAATACTGGACCGAAAGCCCCGCCGAGGGGATCGCCGGCGGCATCTACGCCTTCGACAGCCGCGCCGCCGCCGAGGATTACCTGGCGATGCACACCGCCCGGCTCCAGGGCTTCGGGGTGACCGGCATCCGGGGGCTGATCCTCGACGTGAACGAGGCGCTGTCGCGGATCGACAAGGCCCCGCTGCTCTGAGCCTCAGAGCAGCGTGTGCAGCCGGTAGCCCGGCGCATGGGCCAGCCGCACCCAGGTCACCGCGCAATCGCCCTCCCATGTCGTGCGCTCGACGATGAAGAGGGCCGCGCCCTCGGGCAGATCGAGCAGCCGCGCCTCCGCCGCCGTGGCATTGCCGGCGGAAAAGGCGATGTCGCCGGTGGTCCAGGGCACATGCGCCACCAGCCATTCATTCGCCGAAATCCGGTGGAAATCCGGCAGGTCGGGCGCCACCTCCGGGTTCAGCCAGCGGTCCTCCAGCAGGACCGGCCGGCCATCGGCGAAATGCAGGCATTCGAGATGCAGAAGCCGCGCCCCCGGCGGCAGGCCCAGGCGCGAGGCGACGGCGGGCGGCGGCTCGGCCAGCGCCTGCGCGAGCAGGCGGTAGCCGTAGCGCTGCCCGCGCGCCTCGATCTCGCGCCGGGTGACCGGGATGTCGAGCGTCGCCTTGCGGACGGGATGCAGCGCGACGCGGGTGCCGGCCTTGCGGCGACGCTCCAGCACGCCCTCGCCCGCCAGCTCGCGCAGCGCCCGGTTCACCGTCGCCCGCGCCACGCCCCATTCCTGCGCCAGCGCCTCCTCGGTCGGGATCGCCGCGCCGGGCGCCCAGTGGCGGGCGCGGATGCGGCGCAGCACCTCGTCGCGGATGTCCTCCCAGCCCGTCACAGCACCCCCACCAGCCGCGCCATCACCGCACGGTAGCGCGCCACGATCCCGTCGCGCGCCACATGCCGCCCGCCCTTTACCACATGCCGCCCGGCGGACCAGACCTCGCTCACCATCCGGTCGTCGCCCGCGAAGATCCAGGCGTCGAGGATCGCGTCGCCCCGCCGCCCGGCCAGATCGAGCGCGCCCATGTCGAGCGCCAGCAGATCCGCCCAGAGCCCCGCTTCGATCCGGCCCGCCGCCCGGCCACCCGCCTGCGCGCCGCCCGCCGCCGCCGCTTCGAACAGCACGCGGCCGGTGGAGCGGCTGTCGGTCGCGAACATCGCCCGGCCCCGGTCGCGCAGCCGCTGGGAATATTCCAGGCTGCGCAACTCCTCGGCCTGCGCGATACGGATATTGCTGTCGGAGCCGATGCCGAAAGCGCCGCCCGCCGCCTGCCAGCCCATGCCGTCGAAGATACCGTCGCCCAGATTGGCCTCGGTGATCGGGCAGAGCCCGGCCACGGCGCCGGTGGCGGCCAGCCCCGCCGTCTCATGGGCCTGCATCTGCGTGGCATGGATCAGGCACCAGCGCCGGTCGACCGGAACCTGCGACAGCAGCCAGTCCACCGGCCGCGCGCCATAGGCCGCCAGCACCTCCTCGACCTCGGCCACCTGTTCGGCCAGATGCAGGTGGATCGGGCCGGCAAGCCCCGCCAGGTCCGCCAGCACCTCGGGCCGCACCGCGCGCAGCGAATGCGGCGCGCAGCCGATCACCCCGTCGGGCAACGCGCGCAGCGCCTCGACCGCCGCCTCGCGCAGCCGCAGGAACCGCTCGGGGTCGTTGCCGAAGCGGAGCTGCCCGGAGCCGAGCGCCCGCCCATCGCAGCCGCCCCGCTCATAGGCCACCGGCAAGAGTGTGAGGCCGATCCCGGTCTCGCCCGCCGCCGCCACGATCCGCTCCGCCATCTCGGCCAGCCGGGCATAGGGCGCGCCGCCGGGCTGGTGATGCAGGTAATGGAACTCGCAGACCGCGGCGAAGCCGGCCTCCAGCATCTCCATCTGCACCAGCGCCGCGATCGCCTCCACATCCTCGGGCGTCAGATGGTCGAGGAAGCGATACATCAGGCTGCGCCAGGTCCAGAAACTGTCGCGCCCCGGCCCGCGCGCCTCGGTCATGCCGGCCATGGCGCGCTGGAAGGCGTGGGAATGCAGGTTCTGCCCGGCGGGCAGCAGGCAGCCGACGCGCCGCCCCTCGGGCGCCGCCCCCGGCAGCACCGCCGCGATGCGCCCCTCGCGGATCTCCACCCGCACCGCCTCGGCCCAGCCCTGCGGCAAGAGCGCCGCCTCCGCCCAGATCGTTTCCATCGCATTCCCTTGACAGCCGATATTATGTGCAGACATATTCACATCAAGCACAGACAAAATCAAGCCGGAGCGCGCGATGATTCTGACCAATGCCAGCGTGGCGACGATGCAAGGCGGCTACGGCCTGATCGACGCCGGCGCCGTGGTGATCGAGGGCGACCGCATCGCCTGGGTCGGCCCCGAGGCCGCGCTGCCGCCCTCGCACGACCGGCGGGTCGATTGCGGCGGGCGGCTGGTGACGCCGGGCCTGATCGACTGCCATACCCATGTCGTCCATGCCGGCAACCGCGCCCGCGAGTTCGAGATGCGGCTGACCGGCGCCAGCTATGAGGAGATCGCGCGGGCCGGCGGCGGCATCGTCTCCACCGTGCGCGCCACGCGGGCGGCGAGCGAGGAGGCGCTGCTGGCGCAAAGCCTGCCGCGCGTCGATCAGATGCTGGCCGAGGGCGTGACGCGGATCGAGGTGAAATCGGGCTACGGCCTCGATGTCGAGACCGAGCTGCGGATGCTGCGCGCCGCCCGCCGCATCGCCACCCTGCGCCCGCTGCGGGTGACCACCACCTTCCTCGGCGCCCATGCCGTGCCGCCGGGCCAGACCGCCGACGCCTATATCGAGGCCGAGGTGATCCCCGC
>JBDHSR010000277.1:0-4877 GCA_039808305.1 Gemmobacter sp.
TATCTGAAGAAATCCGCGCGCAACTTCGGCTCCGTCCTGATCGGGATCGAGACGCGGCGGGCCGAGGATTTCGCGGCCTTCACCGCGCGGATGGATGCGGCGGGCTTCGCCTATCGCGACATCACCGGCGACGAGGCGCTGGCCGAGTTCCTCATCTGACATATCAGGCCGCCGTGGAGCGGCGGAGCCCGGCCTCGAAGGCGGCCTTCGACTCGCGGTAAAGCCGCAGCAGCGGCGCCAGATCGACGGCGGCGCCTTGCCCGGCATTGCATTGCCGCTCGCCGTCCTGGCAAAGCGCCGCAAGCTCGCGGAAGCCGAGGTTGAGCGCGCTGCCCTTGAGGAAATGCAGGTCGCCCCCCAATGGCCCGCCCGGCTTCCCGGCCAGCCGCGCGATCACCTCGTCGGTTTCCTCCAGAAAGAGGGCGATCACCTCGGTGAAGCCCTCCTCGCCGATCTCGGACCGCAGGTCCGATACCCTGTCCCAGTCTATCATGAATCCCATCCCGCTGCCGGATCCCGGCGCCACACGCAGCCAGAATCCCCGGGCTTTGTTAACAAGTCCTTAGGCCCGGGCCGGCTTTCGCCGGTAATTTTACCTTTCACCCTCTCTTAAGGCGGCGGGGCGATTCTGGCCGGCGAGTCGGAAGCGGAGCCTGTTGCTTGACCTGTTCGAACCGAATCTTTCCGGGAATGCCCGCGACCGCGGTGCCGCGCCATCGCGTGTTGGTGGTCGATGACAGCCGGGCGCAGCGCCGGATATTGTCGATGTCGCTGCTGCGGCGCGGCTACGAGGTGGTCGAGGCCGCGTCGGGCGAGGAGGCGCTGGCGCTGGCGCGCGGCAGCCGCTTCGACATCGTTCTGTCCGACTGGGTGATGCCCGGCATGTCGGGGCTGGAATTCTGCAAGGCGTTCCGCGCGTTGCCGCATGACGCCTACGGCTATTTCATCCTGCTCACCTCCAAGTCGGAGAAGGAGGAGATCGCGCATGGCCTCGATGGCGGGGCGGACGATTTCCTGACCAAGCCGGTGAACGGCGACGAGCTGCACGCCCGGCTACGGGCCGGCGAGCGGCTGCTGGGGATGCAGCGCGAGTTGCGCGAGAAGAACCGGCTGCTCGGCGCGGCGCTGGACGAGTTGCAGGGACTTTACGATTCGCTCGACCGCGACCTGATCGAGGCGCGCAAGCTGCAACAGACGCTGGTGCGCGACCGGCACCGCGATTTCGGGCGCGGCAGCGCCTCGATCCTGTTGAAGCCCTCGGGCCATGTCGGCGGCGATCTGGTCGGCTTCTTCGAGATCAGCGCGCGGCGCATCGCGCTTTATTCCGTCGATGTCTCGGGGCATGGCGTGGCCTCGGCGATGATGACGGCGCGGCTGGCGGGGCTGCTTTCGGGCGCCTCGCCCGATCAGAACATCGCGCTCACCGGCGGCGGGGGCGGCCAGCGCGACGCCTGGCCGCCCGAGATGGTGGCGGCGCGCTTCAACCGCATGATGCTGGAGGACATGCAGGTGGAGCAGTATTTCACCATGGCCTATGCCGAGGTGGATCTGGAAAGCGGCCGGGTGCAGCTGGTGCAGGCGGGTCATCCGCATCCGCTGCTGCTGCGCCGGCGCGGCGCGGTCGAGCGGCTGGGGCGGGGCGGGCTGCCGATCGGCCTGTTGCCCGAGGCGCGGTTCGAACGGGTGGAGGCGCAGCTTCACGCCGGAGACCGGCTGTTTCTGGTCTCCGACGGGGTGACGGAATGCCCGTCGCCCACCGGGATCGAACTGGGCGAGGACGGGCTGATCCGCTTCCTGTCCGACAATGCCGCGCTCGACAGCCCGGCGCTGCTGGAGGCGCTGGTCTGGAACCTCAACGCGCATGTGGGCGGCGGCGCCTTTCCCGACGATGTGTCGGGGGTGCTGTTCGCCTATCGCGGCTGAGCGAGCGCGCGGGCCAGAAACGCCCGGTCGCCGGCATTGCCCAGCACCTCCAGCGCGTCGGCGGCGGGCAGCCAGACCGCGCTGTGGCCGGCCTCGGTCGGCGGGCCGACCGGGCGCGCGGGCCGGGCGAGATAGACGGTGCAGAGCTTCTCGGCCCAGAGGTCGTATTCCGGCATGTAGCAGAACCGCCGGAACGCGCCGAGGCGGCGGCGGATGCGGATGGTCCAGCCGGTCTCCTCCATCACCTCGCGATGCAGCGCGGCGAGCGGATGCTCGCCGGGGTCGATGCCGCCGCCGGGAAGCTGGAATTCGGGCTTCGGCTCCTGCTGGAAGGTGGTCAGCACCTGACCGCCCTCCAGCAGCACCGCATAGACCCCGGGGCGCCGCCTGTAGCGTTGCCCCTGCCTCACCGCCTCGCCATAGCGCCGTATCATCCCTTGGGTCCCGATCTTGCCGCTCCTATATGATCGCGGTATGCCAAGACCGGCGCCTACAGGAAACCCCCATGACCATCGGATCGCAGATCGCCTGGGACGATACCGTCCTGCCGTTCCAACTCGACCATTCGGACATCCGCGGCCGGATCGCCCGGCTGGACGGCGTGCTGGACCAGGTGCTGAAGCAGCACGCCTATCCGCCGCAGATCGAGGCGCTGGTCTGCGAGGCCGCGGTGCTGACCGCGCTGATCGGCCAGACGATCAAGCTGCGCTGGCGGCTGTCGTTGCAGATCCGGGGCACTGGCGCGGTGAAGATGATCGCGACCGATTATTACGGCCCGTCGGAGACCGGCGAGCCCGCGCGCATCCGCGCCTATGCCGATTTCGCGGCCGACCAGCTCGACCCGGCGCTGCGGCCCTTCGATCTGCTGGGCGAGGGTTATTTCGTCATCGTGATCGACCAGGGGCAGGGCATGGTGCCCTATCAGGGCATCACGCCGCTGTCGGGCGGCTCGCTTTCCGGCTGCGCCGAGACCTATTTCGCGCAGTCCGAGCAATTGCCGACCCGCTTCGCGCTCAGCTACGGCCGCAGCCGCCAGCCCGGCGGGCCGGAGCATTGGCGGGCGGGCGGCGTGATGATCCAGCACATGCCGAAAGCCTCGCCCTTCGCCGATCGGGGCGGCAGCGGCGAGGGCGGTCTCATGCAGGCCGCCGACATCGTCGAGGGCGAGGAGGGCGAGAACTGGAACCGGGTGAACCTGCTGCTCGACACGGTGGAGGAGATGGAGCTGATCGGCCCCGCGCTCGCCCCCACCGACCTGCTGGTGCGGCTGTTCCACGAAGAGGCGCCGCGCGTGTTCGAGGCGCAGCCGGTGCGCTTCGGCTGTTCCTGCTCGGCGCAGAAGGTGCGGGACGCCATGTCGATCTATTCGGCGAAGGACATCCGGCACATGACGACACCCGAGGGGATCGTCACCGCCGATTGCCAGTTCTGCGGCGCGCATTACGAGTTCGACCCGGCGTCGCTGGGCTTCGAGGCGAAGGCGGCGCAGGATGGGGCCTGACGCGCTGATCCGGGCGCTGGCGCGGCCGGCGCCGCAAAGCTCGGATTACGACCTGAACCCCGAGACGGTGCTGCCGCCGGGCCGCAGCCTGCGGGCGGCGGCGGTGCTGGTCGCGGTCTGCGAGGGGGCAGGCGGGCCGTCGGTCCTGCTGACCAAGCGCGCCTCGGGGCTTCAGCACCATCCGGGGCAGATCGCCTTTCCGGGCGGCAAGATCGACGCCGGCGACGCCTCGCCCGAGGCCGCCGCCCTGCGCGAGGCGCGCGAGGAGGTGGGGCTGGACCCCGGCCTCGTCACCCTGCTGGGCCGGATGCCGCCGCATGAGACGGTGACGGGCTATACGGTGACCCCGGTCCTCGCCCATATCGGCGCCTGTTTCGAGACGGTGGCCGAGCGCGGCGAGGTGGAGGAGGTGTTCCGCGTGCCGCTGGCGCATCTGGCCGATCTCGACCGCTACCGGGTGGAGCGGCGGATGTGGCGCGGCCAGTGGCGGCGCTATTACGCGGTGCCCTGGGGGCCGTATTACATCTGGGGCGCCACCGCGCGGATGCTGCGCGGGCTGGCGGAGCGGCTGGCATGAGGGTGACCGGCGACTGGATCGCGCGGCCCGCGACGCAAGCCGTCTGCGCCCTGCTGGCCGGGGCGGGGTATCGCGCGCTTTTCGTCGGCGGCTGCGTGCGCAACGCGCTGCTGGGCGTGCCGGTCAGCGATATGGACATCGCGACCGATGCGCGCCCCGAGACCGTCTCGGCGCTGGCCGGGGCGGCGGGGCTGCGCGTGGTGCCGACGGGGATCGAGCATGGCACCGTCACCATCGTGGCGGAGGGCATCCCGCATGAGGTGACCACCTTCCGCCGCGATGTGGAGACCGATGGCCGCCGCGCGGTGATCGCCTATGCGAGCCGTATCGAGGACGATGCGATGCGGCGCGATTTCACCATGAACGCGCTTTACGCCGAGGCCGACGGCACGGTGATCGACCCGCTGGGCGGCCTGCCCGACCTGCTCGCCCGCCGCCTGCGCTTCGTGGGCGAGGCGGAGGCGCGCATCCGCGAGGATTACCTGCGCATCCTGCGCTTCTTCCGCTTCCACGCGGTTTACGGCGACCCCGATCAGGGCATCGACCCCGAGGGGCTGGCCGCCTGCGCTGCGCTGGCCGAGGGGATCGCCACGCTTTCGGCCGAGCGGATCGGGGCCGAGATGCGCAAGCTGCTCGCCGCGCCGGACCCCGCGCCGTCGCTTGCCGCCATGGCGCAGGCGGGGGTGCTGATGCGGGTGTTGCCGGGGGGCGATCCGCGTTTCGTGGCTCCCTTGGTCCATCTGGAGGCGGGGCGCCCGCCGCGCTGGCTCCGGCGGCTGGCGGTGCTGGGCGGCGAGGATGCGGGCGAGCGCTGGCGGCTGTCGCGGGCCGAGGCGCGCGATCTGGGCCTGCTCCGCGCGGCGCTGGCGGCGGGCG
>JBDHSR010000278.1:0-4865 GCA_039808305.1 Gemmobacter sp.
TGATCTGGTCCGGCGGCATGGCCTGGATTGCCGACTTCCCGGATCCGTCGAACTTCTACGGCCCGATCCTCGGCTGCGCGGGGGCCGGCGACGGCGGCTGGAACTGGTCGAAATACTGCAACGCGGAGATCGACGCGCTGGCCGTCAAGGCCGACAGCTTCACCGATCCGGCGGACCCTGAGCGGCTGAAGCTCTGGTCCGAGATCTATGTGAAGATCATGGAGGACGCGCCCTGGGCGCCGGTCTTCAACGAACAGCGCTATACGATGAAATCGGCGCGGATGGGCGGGGCGGACGCGCTTTACGTCGATCCGGTCTCGATCCCGATCAATTACGACTACGTCTATGTGACCGAGTAAGACCATGTGCAAAGCCTGCAACTACACGATCCACGGCGCGCAGCACCATTTCGGCTGGGACAATTCCATCGCCCCGGCCGAACGGGTGGAGCCGGGGGCCACGATCCTGTTCCAGTGTCAGGATTCCTCGGCGGGCCAGCTTGGCCCGTCGTCGAAGCTCGCCGATGTGGTGGCGCTCGATTTCGCCCGCATCAACCCGGTCTCCGGCCCGATCCATGTCGAGGGGGCCGAGCCGGGCGACGCGCTGAAGATCACCATCGACAGCTTCGTCCCGCAGGCGCGGAACGGGCGCGGCTGGGGCTGGACGGCGAACATTCCGGGCTTCGGTCTGCTGGCCGACCAGTTCGCCGACCCGGCGCTGATCGTCTGGGATTTCGACCCGGCGACGCTGGCGCCCGCGCTCTGGTCCGCGCAGGCGCGGATTCCGCTGAAGCCCTTCGCCGGGACCATCGGCTGCGCCCCCGCCGAAGCGGGGCTGCATTCGGTGGTGCCGCCGCGCCGGGTGGGCGGCAATCTCGACATCCGCGACCTGGCGGCGGGGACCACGCTCTACCTGCCGGTCGAGGTGGCGGGGGCGCTGTTCAGCGTGGGCGACACCCATGCGGCGCAGGGCGATGGCGAGGTGTGCGGCACCGCCATCGAAAGCCCGATGGACGCGGTGCTGACGCTCGATCTGGTGAAGGGCGCCAACCTGAGGCAGCCGCGCTTCACCACGCCCGGCCCGGTCACCCGCCATCTCGACGCCAGGGGCTACGAGGTCACCACCGGCATCGGCCCGGATCTGATGTCCGGCGCGCGCGACGCGGTGGCCGGCATGGTGGACCTGCTCTGCGCCACGCACGGCATGTCGGCGGTCGAGGCCTACATGCTCTGCTCGACCTGCGGCGACCTGCGGATTTCCGAGATCGTCGACATGCCGAACTGGGTGGTCAGCTTCTACTTCCCGCGCGCCGTCTTCGAATGACGGGCGGGGAGACATCGGCGGGCGCCCCGGCGCCCGTCCTTTCGGTGCGGGGCCTGACCGTCTCGGTCCGGGCGGGCGGCGCGGAGCGGGCGCTGGTCGAGGGCCTGTCCTTCGATCTGGCGCGCGGCGAGACGCTGGGCATCGTGGGCGAGAGCGGGTCGGGCAAATCGCTGACCTCGCTCGCCATCATGGGGCTGTTGCCGCCGCCCTCGGTGCGGGCCAGCGCCGGGCGGATCATGTTCGGCGGGCAGGATCTGCTCGGCCTGCCGGAAGGCGGGATGCGCCGCATCCGGGGCCGCCGCATCGCGATGATCTTCCAGGAGCCGATGACCAGCCTCAACCCGGTGATGACGGTGGGCGCCCAGCTCATCGAGGCGATCTCGGCGCATGAGAGCCTGCCGCGCGCCGAGGCCCGCGCCCGCGCGCTGGCCGCCCTGCGCTCGGTCCGCATCTCGCAGGCCGAGCGGCGGCTGTCGCAATATCCGCACGAGCTTTCGGGGGGCATGCGCCAGCGGGTGATGATCGCCATGGCGCTGGCGCTCAGGCCCGACGTGCTGATCTGCGACGAGCCGACCACCGCGCTCGACGTGACGGTGCAGCGCGAGGTGCTGGACCTGCTGCGCGACCTGCAACGCGAGACCGGGACGGCGCTGATCCTCATCACGCATGACATGGGCGTGGTGGCCGAGATGGCCGCGCGGGTGATCGTGATGCGGGCCGGCCGCATGGTCGAGGAGGGGCCGGTGCGGCGCATCTTCGCCGCGCCCGAGGCGCAATATACCCGCGATCTTCTGGCCGCCGTGCCGCGCATGGGCGACGGCTCGGGCGCCGCACCGCCGCCGGTGGCGGAGCCGGTCGCCCGGCTGGCCGATCTGCGGGTGCGCTTCGACATCCGGGGCGGGCTGATGCAGCGCGTCACCCATCGCGTCCATGCCGTCGAGCATGTGAGCCTGACGATCAACCAGGGCGAGACCTTCGCGCTGGTGGGCGAAAGCGGCTGCGGCAAATCCACCATCGCGCGGGCCATCGTCGGCCTCGTCCCGCATGAGGGCCGGATCGAGGTCGCGGGCCGCGCGCTGCACGGCCTGACGGCCGAGGGGCGCCGGGCGCTCTGCCGCGACGTGCAGATGGTGTTCCAGGATCCGATGGCGGCGCTCGACCCCCGGATGCGGGTCGGCGATCTGGTGGCCGAGCCGCTGGCGATCCACGGCATCGGCACCGAGGCCGAGCGCCGCCGCCGGACGGCGGAACTGTTCGAGCGGGTCGGCCTGCCGGCCGAGGCCATGGCGCGCTATCCGCACGAATTCTCGGGCGGCCAGCGGCAGCGGATCTGCATCGCCCGCGCGCTGGCCCTGCAACCGAAGCTCATCATCTGCGACGAAAGCGTCTCGGCGCTGGATGTCTCGGTGCAGGCGCGGGTGCTGGCGCTCTTGGAGGAGCTGAAGCGCGATCTCGGCATCGCCTATCTCTTCATCAGTCACGACATGGCGGTGGTCGAGAACATCGCCGACCGGGTGGGGGTGATGTATCTGGGCCAGATCGTCGAGACCGGCAGCCGCGCGCAGATCTTCGGCAATCCGCTGCACCCCTATACCCGCCGGCTGATCGAGGCGGTGCCGGTTCCCGATCCCGGCCATGCCCGCCCGCCCCGCCCGCGCCTTTCGGGCGAGGTGCCGAGCCCGGTCTGGCCGGTGGGCGGCGGGCCGGAGCGGCTGCAACTCACGGATGTGGGCGGCGGCCACCTCGTCGCGCAAGGCGGCCCGGCGGCGGAGGCGGCGGCATGACAAAGGGGGTTTCCCAGACCGGACACCTGTGCACAAACTCGGACCGGGCCGGAACCGGCGCGCGAGGATAGGGCAGGGGGCCGATGCACAGATACAGATTCGTCCTGTTCCGTCCGCTGCAACTGGTGCCGGTGCTGTTCGGGATCTCGGTCATAACCTTCATCCTGGTCCGGCTGATCCCCGGCGATCCGGCGCGCATCCTGCTGGGCGCGCGCGCCACGCCCTCGGCGCTGGCCAATATCCGCGCGCAATACGGGCTCGATGAGCCGATCTGGGTGCAATATTTCTACTTCCTGAAAAATCTCGGCGCCGGAGAGATGGGGCGCTCCACGCTCTACAAGATCGACGTGCTGAAGCTGATCGCGACCCGGATCGAGCCGACGCTGGCGCTGGTCGCGACGGGGGTTCTGCTGGCGCTGCTGATCGCGGTGCCTTTCGCGGCGCTTTCGGCGCGGCGGCAGGGCAGTATCGTCGATCACGGGGTGCGGCTGGTCTCGACGGCCGGGCTCGGCTTTCCGTCGTTCTGGCTGGGGGCGATGCTCATCATCTTCTTCGCGGTGCGGCTCGAATGGCTGCCGGTCTCGGGCTATGGCGAGAGTTTCGGCGACAAGCTCTCGCATCTGGTGCTGCCGGGGCTGACCATCGCGCTGTCGCTTTCCGCCGTGCTGACCCGCACGCTCCGGGCCGCGATGATCGCCGGCCTCGCCTCCGACGTGGCGACGGCGGCGCGGGCGCGGGGGATGCCGGAAAACCTCGTCTTCTGGCGCCATGTGGTGCCCAACGCGCTGGTGCCGACGGTGAACCTGCTCGCGGTGAATATCGGCTGGCTGATCGGCGGCACGGTGGTGGTGGAAAGCGTCTTCGCCATCGCCGGGCTGGGGCAGCTCATGGTGCGCGGCATCTTCACCCGCGATTACATGGTGGTGCAGGGGGTGACGATGACCTTCGCGCTGGCCACGGTGCTGATCAACTTCGTCGCCGACATCGTGACCGTGACGCTCGACCCGAGGATCAAGCTGTGACGCAACCGGCCAATCCCCCGCTGCCGCCGCGCCTGAGCCTCGGGCTGCGCTTCGCCCGCCGCCCCATGCTGGCCGCGGGCCTGTCCATCCTCGCCGCCTTCGTGCTGCTGGCGGTGTTCGCGCCGCTGGTCGCGCCCTATGACCCGATCCTCCAGAACGGAGAGGTGCGGCTGCTGCCGCCCTCGCTCGCGCATCCGTTCGGGACCGACAATTTCGGGCGCGACGTGTTCAGCCGGGTGATCTGGGGCGCGCGGATCGACCTTCAGATCGCGGCGATCGGCGTGGTCTTTCCCTTCCTGATCGGCACGGTGGCGGGCACCGTCGCCGGGTTCTTCGGCGGCTGGGTCGACGCCGCGCTGATGCGGCTGATCGACGTGGTGCTGGCCTTTCCGTTCCTGGTGCTGATGCTGTCGATCATCACCATCCTGGGGCCGGGGCTGGGCAGTTTCTACATCGCCATGGCGCTGGTCGGCTGGGTCAGCTACGCGCGGCTGATCCGGGCGCAGATCCTCGTGCTCAAGACGCAGGATTTCGCGGTGGCGGCGCAATCGCTGGGCTTTTCGCGGCTGCGCATCATGTTCCGCCACCTCTTGCCCAATGCGCTGGCGGGATCGCTGGTCTTCGTCATGTCGGACGCGGTTCTGGTGCTGCTGAACGGGGCGGCGATCAGCTATCTCGGGCTGGGGGTGCAGCCGCCCTTGGCCGAATGGGGCGTCATGGTGTTCGAGGGGCAGGG
>JBDHSR010000279.1:0-4863 GCA_039808305.1 Gemmobacter sp.
GCGCCTGCCCCGGTGGGCGCGGAAGCGCCCGCCGATGGCGGGGCGGGCGCTGGCCGGGGGCTTAGGGCCCCCGGCTGTTCTGGCTGAATCCGCGCGCTGTGGCGAAGGCGATGGCCTTCGCCACGGCAAGTGCAACGCTAAGGCAGGATTGCTTCGCCCTATCGGAACAGGCCGAACCCGGTATGGGCAGCGCAGGCAGCGGCTCCCCCTACCCCTCCCGGCGAATCTCCCGCGCCACCTCCTGCAACCTCAGGAAGGCGGCATAGCGCCGGTCGTGGATCGCCGCCGCCCCGGCCTCCGGCATATAGCTCTCACCGATCCGGGTCAGCGCCGCCATCGCCGCGCGCATGTCGGGGAAAAGCCCCGCCGCCACCGCGCCCAGCACGGCGGCGCCGAGCAATACCGGCTCTTCCGCCGCGCTGGCCAGCACCGGCAGGCCGGTCGCGTCCGCCAATATCTGCCGGATCAGCGCCGATTGCCCGGCCCCGCCGCTGATGACGATGCGCTCGACCGGCGCGCCCGCCCGCGCCTGCGTCTCGACGATCTGGCGCAACCCGTAGCCGATGCCGCAGATCCCGGCGATATAAAGCGCGGTCAGGTTCTCCACCCCGCGCTCCATCCCGAGACCGGCGATCAGCGCGCGGGCATGGGGATCGGCGAAGGGCGCGCGGTTGCCGAGGAATTCGGGCACCACATGCAGCCCGTCCGCCAGCCGCACCGCCTCCGACAGGCCCGCCGCCGAGGCGCGCTCGGCCAGCAGCGCGGGCAGCGACAGCCCACGCCGCGCCGCCTCGGCCCGCGCCTCGGGCGCCGCGGGGTGGAAGGACAGCAGTTGGTCGATGGCCGCCCCCGCCGCCGATTGCCCGCCCTCATTCAGCCACATCCCCGGCACCATGGCGCTGAAATACGGCCCCCAGACACCCGGCACGAAGACCGGCGCGCGGGTCGAGGTCATGGTGCAGGAGGAGGTGCCGAAGACATAGGCCAGATGCGTCTCGGGGCTGCCAGCCACCCCCACCGTGCCGATGCCGCCGGCATGGGCGTCGATCATCCCGGCCGAAACGGCGGTGCCGGGACGCAGCCCCAGCTCCGCCGCCGCGCCTTCGGTCAGCCCCGCCCCCATCGGCGTACCCGGATCGACCACCCGCGCGCCGATGCGGGCGAAGCCCTCGGCGGCCAGCTCCTCCAGCCCGATCGCCTCGAAATAGCTGGCATCCCAACGGCGCTCATGGGCGAGATAGGTCCATTTGCAGGTGACGGTGCAGGTGGAGCGGGCGAGATCGCCGGTCGCCTTCCAGGTCAGGAAATCCGCCAGATCGAAGAACTGCCAGGCCGCGTCGAACACCGCGCGGCGGTTCTCCTTCAGCCAGAGCAGCTTCGGCGTCTCCATCTCGGGCGAGATGCGGCCGCCGACATAGGCCAGCACCGGATGGCCCATGGCGTTGATCCGCTCGGCCTGCCCGACGGCGCGGTGGTCCATCCAGACGATGATGTCGCGGGCCGGATCTTCCGAAGGCCCCACCGGCAGCGGCGCGCCGCCCGGGCCCAGCACCACCAGCGAACAGGTGGCGTCGAAGCCGATCCCCGCCACCGCGCCGGGGTCGATGCCCGCAGCCACCTCGCGCACCGAGGCGCAGACCGCGCCCCAGATCTCGGCCGAGGATTGCTCCACCATCGCGCCGGGCTCGCGCCAGAGCGTGATGTCGCGCCTGGCCGAGGCCAGCATCCGCCCGCCCAGGTCGAACAGCCCGGCGCGGGCGCTGCCGGTGCCGACATCGACGCCAATGACATATCGCGCGCCGGAAGCGGCGGTCGGGGTCTTGCTCATATCGGTCCCTTTCCGTGCGGAAGGATCAGAGATCCACGCTGTTGGGCAGGATCACCAGATCGCGGATCGTCACATTGCGCGGGCGGGTGAGCATGAAGAGCACCGCCTCGGCCACTTCCTTCGGCTGCATCAGGCTGCCATTGGCGAGCGCCTCCTCCATCTTCGCCTTCGGCCAGTCGTCGAGCAGCGCCGTCACCACCGGGCCGGGCAGCACCGCCCCCACCCGCACCCCGTGCGGGGCGACCTGGCGGCGGGTGGAATGCACGAAAGCCTGCACCGCGAATTTCGAGGCGGTATAGATCGGCTCCCACACCACCGGCACCACCCCCGCGATGGAGGAGGTGAAGAGGATGTCGCCCGACCCCTGCCCGATCATATGCGGCAGCACCGCATGGACCGAGCGGAAGGCCGCGTTGATGTTGAGGTTCAGCATCCGGTCCCAGGCGTCGGGATCGCCCTCGGCCACCGCGCCGCCGATATAGGCGCCGGCATTGGCGTGGAACACGTCGAGCCCGCCGGCCAGATCGAGGATGCGCGGCAACATCCCCGAGACCTGCGCCCCGTCGAGCAGATCGACCACCAGCGGCAGCGCATCGGGCCCGAGCTCGGCGCAAAGCCCCTCCAGCCGGTCCGCCGCGCGGTCGATCAGCACCACCTTCGCGCCCTCGGCCAGAAGCAGCCGCGCGCATTCGAGGCCGATCCCCGAGGCCGCGCCGGTGATGGCGGCCACCTTGCCCTTCATCAGATCAGGCATGTCCTTCCCTTTCCTTACGCCCGGCCATGCGAGACGCGCGACTGGCGGGCCAGCGAGTCGACGATCACCGCGATGGCGAGCACGCCGCCGGTGATCATGTAGCGCAGCGACGACGACAGGTTCAGCAGCGTCAGCCCGTTGGAGATCGCCTGGATGACGATGATGCCCAGAAGCGCCGAATAGGCGCTGCCCCGGCCGCCGAACAGGCTGGTGCCGCCGATCACCGCCGCCGCGATCGCGTTGAGGTTCACGTCGCCCGTCCCGGCCTGCTGGCTCGACGAGGCGAGCCGCGCCGCCGACAGCACGCCGCCCAAAGCGGCCAGCGTCGAGCAGAGCATGAAGGCCGAAAGGTAGATGCGCTTCACATTGATGCCCGAGCGCCGCGCCGCCTCGCGGTTGCCGCCGACCGCGAACATCGAGCGGCCCCATTGCGTGCGGGTCAGCGCGTAGTTCAGCACCACCGCGAGCAGCACGAAGAGGCCGAACATATAGGGCACCCCGCGCCCGAGGTTCAGATACCAGACCGCCCCCTGCAACAGCACCGTCAGCGCCCCGGCCTTGGCGAGCAGCGTGCCGAGCGATCCGGCCGAAAGGTTCGCCTCCGCCCGCCGCCGCATCACGCCGAGGCCGACGACCAGCATCACGATCCCCGGCAAGAGCGCCAGCCCGTGCGACATCCAGGCCGGCATGATGTGGATCTGGCCGAACTTCACCAGCGGCGAGGCGTAGGGGAGGTTGATCGAACCGCTCGGCCCCAGGATGTAGAGCTGCATCCCCAGAATGGCAAGCAGGCCCGACAGCGTGGCGATGAAGCTCGGCATCCCCAGCCGGTTGTAGAGCGTGGCGTAAACCGCGCCGATGACGCATCCGGCGAGCAGGGCGGCGGCGATGGCGACCGGGATCGGCAGGCCCATGTTCACCCACAGCACGCCGACCAGCGCCGAGGCGAAGCCGCTCATCGAGCCCACCGACAGGTCGATCTCGCCCAGCATCAGCACGCAGACGATCCCGAGCGAGATCACCCCCACCGTGGCGCAATCGAACAGCAGGTTCACCAGGTTGTTCGGCGCGAGGAAGATCGGGTTCAGGCTGGTGAACACCACCGAGATGACGACGAGGCCGACGATGACCGGCAACATCCCCAGATCGCCCGAGCGCACCCGGTCGAGAAAGCCGCGCAGCGCGCCCGCGATGCCGTCGTCATGGCGGACCCGCTCGTCGCTGCGGTCGAGTTGCTGGCTCATGCGGGTTCCCCCCCGGTCTCGGCGACCTTGCGGCCGGCGCGGCGCGATACCGCGTTCTCGGTCGCGCCGGTGATGGCGGCGACCAGTTCGTGATTGCCGGTTTCCGGCGTGAAGACGCCGTTGTTGCGCCCCAGCCGCAGCACGACGATGCGGTCGGCCACGGCGCGCACATCCTCCATGTTGTGACTGATGATGATGACGCCGAGGCCGCGGTCGCGCACCCGCTCGATCAGGTTCAGCACCTCCGCCGTCTGCGCGACGCCGAGCGCCGCGGTCGGCTCGTCCAGCATGATGATCTTCGGATCCAGCAGCAGCGAGCGCGCGATGGCCACCGTCTGCCGCTGCCCGCCCGAGAGCGAGGCGATGGGTTCGCGCACCGAGGGGATGCGGGCCGCGAGCTCGCGCAGCAGCGTCCAGGCGCGGACCTCCATCTGCACCTCGTCGAGCCGCCAGGGGCCGAGCTCGTGGCCGAGGAACAGGTTCGCCACCACGTCGAGATTCTCGCAAAGCGCGAGATCCTGGAACACCGTGGCGATGCCGAGCGAGAGCGCGGCGGCCGGACTGTCCAGCGCGACCTCGCGCCCCATGAATTCCACCGTGCCGGAACTGGGCTGATGCACCCCCGCCAGCACCTTGACCAGCGTGGATTTTCCCGCGCCGTTGTCGCCGACCAGCGCCACCACCTCGCCGGCATGGACATCCAGCTCGATGTCGGTGAGCGCGGAGACCGCGCCGAATTTCTTGGTGATGCCGCGCAGCGACAGGATGCGTTCACCCTGCGCCGGCCGTCTTGCCGCGTCTGTCATGCCGATCCGCCTTGGAATGGGGATGCCCGGCCCAGGGAGGGCAGGCCGGGCATCGGTGCCGGAGACTCAGTCGATGATACCGAGTTTCTTGCAGCCTTCGACATATTCTCCGGTGCAGACCTGATCGGGCGTCTGGATGCCCTTGTCGAAGATCTCGGCCTTGATGTTCTCGGCGGTGACCACGGCGGGCACGAAAAGCTCCGAGGGCGTGTTGTAGAGCGTGGTCTTCGG
>JBDHSR010000280.1:0-4848 GCA_039808305.1 Gemmobacter sp.
TGACCAACACGGGACCACGGCCTCCGCCGATCCGGGCCGCTCTCCGGCCAGGCCGCCCGTCGCCCCTTCGCCGGGGAAAATCCACCGGAACGCAACCCTTCCGCGATTCCATCTTGACCGGCCGGTCCATTCCCGCCCTAATCCGGCTCATGCCCCCCGCAGCCCCAGACAGGGGCCGGGAATTAATGAACGAAAACCGGGAGATTTCCATGACCCTGATGAAAACCCTGCTCGGCGCGGCGGCGACGCTCGCGCTGTCTTCCGCCGTGGCGACGGCCGAGCCTGCGATCATCTACGACATGGGCGGCAAGTTCGACAAATCCTTCAACGAGGCCGGCTATAACGGCGCCGAGCGTTGGGCGAAGGAAACCGGCGGCACCTACAAGGAGCTGGAGATCACCGCCGAGGCGCAGCGCGAACAGGCGCTCCGCCGTCTGGCCGAGTCGGGCGCCAACCCGGTCGTCACCACCGGCTTCGCGATGAGCGATCCGATCGCCGCCGTCGCCCCCGATTTCCCCGACACCAAATTCGTCACCATCGACGGCTGGGTCGAGGCGCCGAACGTGCTGACCATCGGCTTCACCGAACATGAGGGGTCCTATCTGGTCGGCATGCTGGCCGCCCTCGCCTCCAAGACCGGCACCGTGGGCTTCATCGGCGGCATGGACGTGCCGCTGATCCGCAAGTTCGGCTGCGGCTATGCCGAGGGCGTGAAGGCGGTCAACCCGGATGCCAAGGTGATCCTGAACATGACCGGCACCACCGCCGCGGCCTGGAACGACCCGACGCGGGGGGCCGAGATCGCCAAGGCGCAGAAATCGCAGGGCGCCGACGTGATCTTCGCCGCCGCCGGCGGCACCGGCATGGGCGTGCTGCAAGCGGCGGCCGACGAGGGGATCCTGTCGATCGGCGTCGACAGCAACCAGAACCACCTGCATCCGGGCAAGGTGCTGACCTCGATGCTGAAGCGGGTGGATGTCGCCGTCTACAACGCCTTCAAGGCGGGCGCCGACCTCAAGCCGGGGATCGAGACGCTCGACCTCAAGGCCGAGGGCGTGGGCTATGCGCTCGACGACAACAACGCGGCGCTGATCACCCCGGAGATGAAGGCGGCGGTCGACGCGGCGGCCGAGAAGATCAAGTCGGGCGAGCTGAAGGTGCATGACTACATGTCGGACGACACCTGCCCGTCGGGCCAGTTCTGACGCCCATGGCGGTCAGCGGAGTGACGGGGCGGCAGGATCCTGCCGCCCCCTTCGCCATTGAGCTGCGCGGCATCTCGAAGGCGTTCGGCCCGGTGCAGGCCAACAGGGACATCTCGATCCAGGTCGCCAAGGGCTCGATCCATGGCATCATCGGCGAGAACGGCGCCGGGAAATCGACGCTGATGTCGATCCTTTACGGCTTCTACAAAGCCGACAGCGGCGAGATCCTGATCGACGGCCGCCCGACCGCCATCCCCGACAGCCAGAGCGCGATCCGCGCCGGCATCGGCATGGTGTTCCAGCATTTCAAGCTGGTGCAGAACTTCACCGTGCTGGAGAACATCATCCTCGGCGCCGAGGAGGGACCGCTTCTGGCGCCCTCGCTCGGCAAGGCGCGCAAGGTGCTGGCCGATCTGGCCCGCGAATACGAGCTGGAGGTGGAGCCCGACGCGCTGGTCGAGGATCTGAGCGTGGGCCATCAGCAGCGGGTGGAGATCCTCAAGGCGCTCTACCGGCAGGCCGACATCCTGATCCTGGACGAGCCGACCGGCGTGCTGACCCCGGCCGAGGCCGACCACCTGTTCCGCATCCTGCGCGGGCTGAAGGCGCAGGGCAAGACCGTCATCCTGATCACCCACAAGCTGCGCGAGATCATGGAGATCACCGATACCGTCAGCGTGATGCGGCGCGGCGAGATGACGGCGACGGTGCGGACGGCCGAGACCAGCCCCGAGCATCTGGCCGAACTGATGGTCGGCCGCAAGGTGCTGCTGCGGGTCGAGAAGGCGCCGGCGCAACCGGGCCGCACCGTGCTGGAGGTCGAGGATCTGCGGGTGCGCGACGCGCAGGGGGTGGAGCGGCTGAAAGGCGTCAGCCTGTCGATCCGCGCCGGCGAGATCCTCGGCATCGCCGGGGTGGCGGGCAACGGCCAATCGGAACTTCTGGAGGTGCTGGGCGGCATCGCGCGGGCGACGGGCCGTGTGAAGATCAACGGGCAAGAGATTGACCTGACAGGGAAACATTCCGACGGCCAGAGCCGCCGCGCCGAAGGCATCGCCCATGTGCCGGAGGACCGGCAGACCCTCGGCCTCATCATGGATTTCGCCGCCTGGGAGAATGTCGCCTTCGGCTATCACCACGCGCCGGAATACCAGAAGAGCGCCGTCCTGATGGACAACGACGCCCTGCGCCGCGACGCCGAGGGCAAGATCGCGCGGTTCGACGTGCGGCCCGCCGATTGCTGGCTGCCCGCCAAGAGCTTTTCCGGCGGCAACCAGCAGAAGCTGGTGGTGGCGCGCGAGATCGAGAGGAACCCCGACCTGCTGCTGGTCGGCCAGCCGACGCGGGGGGTGGACATCGGCGCCATCGAGTTCATCCACAAGCAGATCGTGGCGCTGCGCGATGCCGGCAAGGCGGTGCTGCTGGTCTCGGTCGAGCTCGACGAGATCCTGTCGCTCTCGGACCGCATCGCGGTGATGTTCGACGGCCGCATCATGGGCGAGCGCCCGGCCGGCGCCACCGACGAACGCGAACTCGGCCTCTTGATGGCCGGTATCGGCGGGGAGGCCGCGTGATGGGCGGAATGCCGAAATGGGCCGACGCGGTGCTGGTGCCGCTCCTGAGCCTCGTCATCGCCTTCGTGATCTCCGGCCTCGTGATCCTCGCCATCGGCGAGGACCCGGTGGAGGCGCTCAGGATCATGGTCACCGGCGCGCTGGGGTCGACCTATGGCTGGGGCTATACGCTCTATTACGCCACGAATTTCATCTTCACCGGCCTCGCGGTCGCCATCGCCTTCCATGCCGGGCTGTTCAATATCGGCGGCGAGGGGCAGGCCACGCTCGGCGGGCTCGGCGTCGCCATCGCCTGCCTCGCGCTGCCCTGGCCGCATTGGAGCCTGGCGCTGCTGGCCTCGGTCACCCTGTCCGCCGCTTTCGGCGCGGCCTGGGCGGCGGCGCCGGCCTGGCTTCAGGCGAAACGCGGCAGCCATATCGTGATCACCACCATCATGTTCAACTTCATCGCCGCCTCGGTGCTGAATTACCTGCTGGTGAACGTGATGCGGCCGCGCGGCGCGATGGACCCGGCCTCGGCGCGGTTTCCGGCCGAGACCCACCTGCCCGACCTGCACGCCATCCTCGGCGCAGTGGGCATCCCCTTCGCCAAGGGCACGCCCGCGAATGTCAGCCTGCTGGTGGCGCTGCTGGCCTGCGGGCTGGTCTGGGCGATCGTCTGGCGCACCCGGCTCGGCTACGAGATCCGCGCCTTCGGCAAGTCCGAGAAGGCGGCGGTCTATGCCGGCATCCGCCCGGTCCGCATCACCATGTATGCCATGCTGATCTCCGGCGCGCTGGCCGGAATGATGGCGGTGAACAGCGTGCAGGGCGAGGCGAACCGGCTGCTGCTGAACAGCGTGGAGGGCGCGGGCTTCATCGGCATCGCGGTGGCGCTGATGGGGCGCAGCCATCCGGTGGGCGTGATCTTCGCCGCGATCCTCTTCGGCTTCCTCTATCAGGGCGGGGCGGAGCTGGCGCTCTGGACCCGCATCCCGAAGGAGCTGATCGTGGTGATCCAGGCGCTGGTGATCCTGTTCACCGGCGCGCTGGACGAGATGGTGCGGGCGCCGCTGCGGCGGCTCTGGAGGGCGCGGTGATGGATTTCGCGACGATCATCCAGATCCTCGATTCCACGGTGCGGCTGGCGACGCCGCTGCTGCTGGCCTGCCTCGCCGGGCTTTATTCGGAACGCTCCGGCGTCTTCGACATCGGGCTGGAGGGCAAGATGCTGATCGCCGCCTTCGCCTCGGGCGCCGCGGCGGCGGTGAGCGGTTCGGTCTGGGTCGGGCTGCTGGCGGGGATCGGCGCCTCGCTGGTCTTCGCGGCGATCCATGGCCTCGCCTCGATCACCTTCCGGGGCAACCAGTTGATTTCCGGGGTGGCGATCAACTTCCTCGCCTCGGGCCTGACGGTGCTTCTGGGGCAGAAATGGTTCGAACTGGGCGGCCGTACGCCCTCGCTGGAAGGGGCCGCGCGGTTCGAGCCGATCACCCTGCCCTTCGCCCGCGCCCTCGCCGATGTGCCGGTGATCGGCCCGATCTATCACGAGCTGATCTCGGGCCACACCATCCTCGTCTATGTCGCGGCGGCCTGCGTGCCGGCCTCGGCCTGGCTGCTCTACCGCACCCGCTTCGGGCTCAGGCTCCGGGCGGTGGGCGAGAATCCGGCGGCGGTGGATACGGCGGGCGTCTCGGTCACCGGCATCCGCTATGCGGCGGTGGCGATCACCGGCGTGCTGTGCGGGCTGGCGGGGGCCTATCTGGCCTGCGGCCTGTCGGCCGGCTTCGGGCGCGAGATGACGGCGGGCAAGGGCTTCATCGCGCTGGCCGCGCTGATCTTCGCGAAGTGGCGGCCATGGCATGCGCTGACGGCCTGCCTGCTGTTCGGGCTCCTGGAGGCGATCTCGATCCGCTACCAGAACATCGACCTCGGCTTCGTGCTGATCCCGGTGCAGTTCACCCAGGCGCTGCCCTATCTGCTGACGGTGGTGATCCTCGCCGGCTTCGTCGGCAAGGCGATCCCGCCGCGCGCGGGGGGCGAGCCCTATGTGAAGGAGCGGTGAGGCGGGCGCGTCCGGTGGATGCTTC
>JBDHSR010000281.1:0-4848 GCA_039808305.1 Gemmobacter sp.
CCGGTGCTGCTGCTGACCGCCGGCAGCGGCATCACCCCGGCGGCCTCGATGCTGCGCAGCCTGTCCGATCTGGCGGCCGGGGCCGACATCGTGCTGATCCATTTCGCCGACCGCCCGGAGGAGATCATCTTCCGGGACGAGATGGCGCATTGGGCGCGCAGCCTGCCCTGCGCGCGCATCGTGCCGGTGGTGACGCGGCCGCCCGCCTGCTCCGGCTGGGTGGGGGCCAGCGGGCGGCTGTCGCCGGATCTGCTGCGCGGGCTGGTGCCCGATCTCGCCGCGCGCCGGGTCTATTGCTGCGGTCCCGCCGGTTTCATGGCCCGCGCGGCGGAGATCGTGGCGGATCTCGGCCTGCCGGCGGAGCGGTTCGTCACCGAAAGCTTCGCCCGCGCCGAGGAGGCTACGCCGCCTCCGGCCGAGGCGGGAGCGGCGGGTTTCGCCGTGTCCTTCGCCAGATCCGGCAAGGAGATCCGGGCCGAGCCCGGCGGCACCGTGCTCCGCGCGGCGAAGGCGGCGGATGTCCGCATCCTCAGTTCCTGCAACAAGGGGCTTTGCGGCACATGCCGGGTGAAGATGCTGTCCGGCACCGTCGAGATGACCCATCAGGGCGGGATCCGGCCGCGCGAGATCGACCAGGGTTTCATCCTGGCCTGTTGCAGCCGGCCGACCTCGGACGTGGTGATCGACCGGTGAGCGGAGCTGATTCGCCGCCGGGCCGGTGGCGAATGCCGGAGGGCGGCCCCCGTCCCCGCGCGGCGCCGACCGGAACAGGAATATGCCGGAAGCCTCGGCTGGCCTGCCCGGTGGCGACCGAGCGGCCGGGCCAAACATAAGTGTACGTCTTTTCAATATTTCCCTGGAGGAACCGGCTCCGTGGATCTCCGGTAGGGGTCATGAGAAGGATGCTATTGCTTGCGTATATCGAGCATTTTTTGCTGGCCAGAAGAAGAATCTTGGCAGAATGATGAAGGTACAGTTATGTACTTCTTGAAAACCATGCCGGCGCGGCCGGCTTCAACAGGGAAGTCGAAACATGCTTGATGGAAAAAACCGCCCCGCCGCCGGCCAGCTTTCCCGCCGCGGCTTTCTCGGCACGGCGGCCGCCACCGCCACGGTGACGGCGGGCGGGTTGTGGCTGCCGCGCGCCGCCTGGGCCGACACGCCGAAGCGGGGCGGCACGCTGCGCCTCGGCATGGAGGGCGGCGCCAGCACCGACAGCTTCAACCCGATGACGCTTTCTGACGAGCTGCCCATCGCGCTCTGTTATTGCGTGATGAACGGCCTGATCGAGTTCGACGCCGAGGGCCAGCCGCAGGGCGAGCTGTTCGAAACCTGGACGGTGGAGCAGGGCGCCGCGAAATGGGTGTTCAACATCCGGCAGGGCATCGCCTTCTCGAACGGCAAGACGCTCGACGCCGATGACGTGATCTATTCGATCAACCTGCACCGGGGCGAGTCGGTCTCGCAACTGAAGGGTAATCTGGAGCCGATCACCGAGATCCGGAAACTGTCGGACAGCCAGGTCGAGATCACGCTGGCCGAAGGCAATGCCGATTTCGTGGCGCTGCTGGGTGACTATCACCTGCTGGTCGTGCCGAACGGCCATACCGATTGGACCAACCCCATCGGCACCGGCGCCTATGCGCTGGAAAGCTTCGAGCCGGGTGTGCGCGCCGTCTTCACCTCGCGCGGGGATTACTGGAAGCCGGGGCGCGGCAATTTCGAGCGGGTGGAGGTGCGCTATATCTCCGACGCGGTGGCGCGCACCTCGGCGCTGCAATCGGGCCAGATCGACGGCGCCAACCGGCTCGACCCGCGCACGGTGGATTTCCTGGCGCAGGCGCCGAACCTGAACGTGGTGCGCAGCGAGGGCACCGGCCTGCGCTTCGTGTTCTGCGCCCGCGTCTCGGACGATCCCTATACCAACCAGAACGCGGTTCTGGCGCTGAAATACGGCATCGACCGGCAGAAGATCATCGACAACGTGCTGAACGGCTATGCCACCATCGGCAACGACCACACCATCAACCCGAGCAGCCCGTTCTTCAACGCCGAACTGCCGCAGCGCCCCTACGACCCGGACAAGGCCGCCTGGCACCTGAAGGAGGCCGGGCTGAGCGGCAGCGAGTTCCGGCTGACCGTCTCGGAAGGCGCCTGGGTCACCTCGCCCGATTGCGCGCAGGTGTTCCAGCAATCGCTGGAGCCCGCGGGCATCAAGCTCGCGCTGAACAAGGTGCCCGCCGACGGCTACTGGAGCAATGTCTGGCGCGTCGATCCGTTCTGCGCGGTGATCTGGGGCTCGCGCATGACGGCCGACGAGAACCTGACAGTGTGCTATTCCTCGACCTCGCCGATGAACGACAGCAACTGGAAGAACGAGAGTTTCGACAAGCTGCTGGCCGAGGCGCGGGTGGAGCTGGATCAGGCGAAGCGCAAGGAGATCTACGCGACCTGTCAGCAGATGGCCTCCGACGAGGCGGGGCATGTGCTGTTCGCCATCAACGACACGCTGGACGGCTATGGCAAGAACGTGATGGGCGTCGGCAAGCATCCGCGCTTCGGGATGGACGACCTGCGCGTCGCGGAAAAAGCCTGGTTCGCCTGACCGTCCGGCCAAAGTGGCACGAGGATCATGACACGCTACATCGCAACCCGCATCCTTCTCGGGCTGGTGACATTGTTCTGTGTCACCGTCCTGATCTTCGTCGCCACCAACCTGCTGCCGGGCGACGCCGCGACCGAGATCCTCGGTCGCGGCGCGACCCCGGAAACCGTGGCCCGTTTCCGGGCGGAGCTTGGCCTCGACGATCCGCTGGCCGTCCGTTACGTCCATTGGCTGGCCGACCTGCTGCGCGGCGATCTGGGCCATTCGCTGACCACGCAGGCCAGCATCAACGAGATGATCGGCGCGCGGCTGGTGAACACCTTGCGGCTGGCCGGGCTGACGGCGCTGGTCTCGGTGCCGCTCGCCCTCGGGCTCGGCATCCTGTCGGCGGCGCGCGAGGGGACCTTCCTCGACCGGGCGCTGGCGATGGTGGCGCTGACCGCGATCTCCTTCCCGGAATTCTTCACCGCCTATCTGCTGATCCTGGTGTTTTCGGTGAAGCTCGGGCTGTTCCCGAACCTCTCCACCATCTTCCCCGAGATGTCGTTTCTCGAATCCCTGCGGGCGATGGTGCTGCCGGTGATGGCGCTTTCGTGCCTCGTCACCGCGCATATGATGCGGATGACGCGGACCTCGATCCTGTCCGTCATGTCGCAACCCTATATCGAGATGGCCTTCCTGAAGGGCGTGCCCCGCGCGGCGGTGATCACGCGCCACGCCTTGCCCAATGCGGCCGCGCCCATCATCGCGGTGGTGGCGATGAACCTCGCCTATCTGGTGGTCGGCATCGTGGTGATCGAGGTGGTCTTCGTCTATCCCGGCCTCGGGCAATACATGGTCGACGCGGTGGGCAAGCGCGACATTCCGGTCGTGCAGGCCTGCGGCGTGTTCTTCGCGCTGGCCTTCATCGGCCTCAACCTGATCTCCGACGTGCTGGCGGTTCTGGTGAACCCGCGCCTGCGCCGCCCGAACAGGGGGAAATGACATGAGCCGCCTCGGACCAAGACCGCCCGTCACCGCCCTTCTGGGGGCCGCGGTGCTGCTGATCTTCATCGGCCTCGCGCTGTTCGGGCCGTGGATTGCGCCCTATGCGCCCGATGCCACGGTGGGCAAGACCTGGACGGCGCCCTCGGCCGAGTTCTGGCTGGGGACCGACAATATCGGCCGCGACATTCTTTCCCGCGTCATCGCCGGCGCCCGCACCACCATCGGCATCGCGCTGGTGACCACGGTGCTGTCCTTCATCCTCGGGGTGACGGCGGGCATCTTCGCCGCCATCGGCGGGCCGGTCATCGACAACGCGATGTCGCGGGTCGTCGACATGTTCCTGTCGGTGCCGGTGCTCATCATGGCGCTGATCGTGCTGACCGCGCTCGGCTCTTCCATCCCGACGCTGATCCTGACCATCGCGCTGCTGGATTCGACCCGGGTCTTTCTGGTGGCGCGCGCCGTCGCGGTGGATGTCGCCGCGCGCGATTTCGTCGATGTGGCGCGGCTGCGCGGCGAAAGCACAGGCTGGATCATGCTCCACGAGATCCTGCCCAACGCGCTGCCGCCGCTGATCTCGGAATTCGGGCTGCGCTTCTGCTTCAACTTCCTTTATGTCGCCAGCCTCAGCTTCCTCGGCCTCGGCGTGCAGCCGCCCGAGGCGGATTGGGGCGGCATGGTGCGCGAGAACGGGCAGGCCATCGCCTTCGGCATCCTCGCCCCGATCTGGCCGGCGCTCGCCATCGCGCTGGTGACGGTCGCGGTCAATCTGGTGGTGGACTGGCTGCTGTCGAAGAACGTGAAGCCTTCCGGCGCATCGGCGGAGCTGTGAGCATGAGCGAAGACGGCATCCTGCGCATCCGCAACCTGCGCGTCGAGGCGTTGACCGGCGAGGCGCTGGTCGACGACGTGTCGCTGACGCTGCGGCGCGGCGAGGTTCTGGGGCTGATCGGCGAAAGCGGCGCCGGGAAATCCACCATCGCGCTGGCCGCGATGGGCTATGCCCGCGCCGGTTGCCGCATCACCGGCGGCGAGATCGCGATCGACGGCACCGACCTGCGCCGGATCGGGCCTGCCGGCCGGCAGGCCTATCGCGGTGTCCGCATCGCATATGTCGCGCAAAGCGCCGCCGCCTCGTTCAACCCCGCGATGCGGCTGGTGGACCAGATCTGCGAAAGCCCGCTGCGCCATCGCCAGATGACGCGGGCCGAGGCCGAGGCGCGCGCGGTCGAACTGCTCGGCAAGCTCGGCCTGCC
>JBDHSR010000282.1:0-4786 GCA_039808305.1 Gemmobacter sp.
GTAGAGCCGCTCGCGGTTCCACAGGCGCGGCGTCAGGAAGTAGAGCGCGCCGAAGGTGATCATGCCGTTCCAGCCCAAGGCGCCGGAATGGACGTGGCCGATGGTCCAGTCGGTATAGTGCGACAGCGAGTTCACCGCCTTGATCGACATCATCGGACCCTCGAAGGTCGACATGCCGTAGAAGCCGATCGCCACCACCATCATGCGGATGATCGGATCGGTGCGCAGCTTGTCCCAGGCGCCCGAAAGCGTCATCAGGCCGTTGATCATGCCGCCCCAGGAGGGCATCCACAGCATGACCGAGAACACCATGCCCAGCGTCTGCGCCCAGTCGGGCAGCGCGGTGAAGTGCAGGTGGTGCGGGCCGGCCCAGATATACATGAAGATCAGCGCCCAGAAGTGGATGATCGACAGCTTGTAGCTGTAGACCGGACGCTCGGCCTGCTTGGGCACGAAATAGTACATCATGCCGAGGAAGCCCGCGGTCAGGAAGAAGCCCACCGCGTTGTGGCCATACCACCACTGGATCATCGCGTCCTGCACGCCCGCATAGGCCGAGACCGACTTGGACGAGAAGATGCTGACCGGCAGCGCCACGTTGTTCACCACATGCAGCATCGCCACGGTGATGATGAAGCCGAGGTAGAACCAGTTCGCCACATAGATATGCGGCTCCTTCCGGTTGATCAGCGTGCCGAGGAACACGGCGAGGAAGGCCAGCCACACAACCACGATCCACCAGTCGATATACCAGACCGTCTCGGCGTATTCCTTGGACTGGGTGCCGCCCAGAACATAGGAGGTCGCGGCCAGCACGATCATCAGCTGCCAGCCCCAGAACACGAACCAGGCCAGGTTGCCGCCCCAGAGCCGCGCGGCGCTGGTGCGCTGCACGACGTAGAAGGCGGTGCAGATCAGGCCGTTGCCGCCGAAGGCGAAGATCACGGCCGAGGTGTGAAGCGGACGCAGGCGCCCGAAGTTCAGGATGCCCTCGACGCCGGGAATGTTCAGCGACGGGAAGGCGAGCTGGAAGGCGATGACCACGCCGACCAGGAAGCCCACGACACCCCAGAGGGCGGTTGCAATGACGCCGGCGCGCACGACGCCGTCATTATATTCGTTGGCGGAAGCCACGACCGGCTCGCCCATGTTGCGCAGCACCCACAGGAACGTGAGGGCGGCGGCAAGCATGACGACGATCGCGTTCACCATATAGGCGAGGTCATGCGCGTAATTGGCACCGATCGCGGCCAGGACCGCGATCATGCCAAGCACGACCAGTTTAACGTAATCCCACATTTTGCGTCCCTTCGTCTTGGCCCGGTCCGCCCCGCTCGCGCGAGTCGTCCGGGCGCTTTTCGACTGTTCCGCTTTCGCAGAAGCGGTTCCAGCCAGCTTTGATCCATGTCAATCCTAGGGGGTCGGCCACTTGATCGAGGTCAATGCGGCACGCTGACCCGCCCCTTAGGTTTTTCGTCATCCATACGCGCGAGGAGACATGGATATGGCTTACAAATCCCTGACCACCATCGTCACATCGGCCGCCGAGGCCGAGGCGGCGATCGCCCCGGCCGCCACGCTGGCCGTGGCGCTCGACGCCCATCTCGACATCCTGTCTCTCGGCATCGACCGGACGCAGGTGGGCTATTCCTATATCGGCGGCGGCGGCGTGCTGTTGCAGGTCGCCATGGAACGCGCCGAGGCCGAGGCGCGCGAGGCCGAGGCCGCGGTGCGCAAGGCCTGCGACGAACAGCCGACCGAACTGCGCTGGAGCGTGGAAAGCGCCGTGGCGCAGGTCGGCGCGCTCGGCGATCTGGTGGGCCTGCGCGCCCGCCTCGCCGATCTCGTCGTGCTGCCGCGCCCCTATGGCAAGGGCCGGGGCGCCGAGGCCGAGGCGGTGGCCGAGGCGGCGCTGTTCGAAGGCCAGGCGCCGGTGCTCGTCCTGCCCGGCACCTCGGTGACCGAGCTGCCGCAGCGCGCGGTGATCGCCTGGAACCAGAGCCGCGAGGCCATGGTGGCGGTGCGCCGCGCCCTGCCCTTCCTGAAACGCGCCCAGGCGGTGAACATCGCGGTGATCGACCCGCCGCAGCACGGGCCGGAACGCTCCGATCCCGGCGGCGCGCTGTGTCAGATGCTGGTGCGCCACGGCGTGAAGGCCGAGGTCTCGGTTCTGGCCCGCACCATGCCGCGCATCTCGGACGTGCTGAACCGCCATGTGCGCGACATGGACGCCGACCTGCTGGTGATGGGGGCCTACGGCCATTCGCGCTTCCGCGAGGCGATCCTCGGCGGCGCCACCCGCAACATGCTGGAACAGGCCGAGGTGCCGGTGCTGATGGCCCATTGAGGCCACGCCGCGCAGGGGTTGGGCGGCGCCGCCGCCCGCCCTATCCCAGGACGCCGCCGTCACTGTCATCGCCCGCCTCTTCCAGCAGGCGGTCGAAATCGGGAACGGTGACGTGGCGCTTGCCGTCCAGCACGATCACCCCGTCGCGCTTCAGCGCCGAGATCTGGCGGCTGACGGTCTCCAGCGTCAGGCCGAGGTAATCCGCCATCTCCTCGCGCGTCAGCGGCAGGTCGAAGACCAGCGCCCCCTTCGCCGCCTTCAGGTTCAGCGTCGCGTCGCGCCGCGCGATGATCGCCAGCAGCGAGGCGATCTTTTCCCGCGCCGTCTTGCGGCCCAGCAGCAGCATCCATTCCCGCGCCGCGTCCAGCTCGTCCAGCGTCATCTCCAGCAGGCGCTGCGCGACATGCGGGGTCGAGACCATCAGTTCCTCGAAGGGCTTGCGGCGGAAGCAGCACATCACGAGGTCGGTGGTCGCCGTCACGTCATAGGCCGCCGTCGCCCGCCCCGGCCGGCCGACGAAATCCGACGGCAGCAGCAGGCCCACCATCTGGCGCCGGCCATCCTCCATCGTCTGGGTCAGCGTGGCGATGCCCGAGACGACCGAGGCCACGAAATCCATCCGGTCGCCGGACCAGATCACCGTCTGGCCCGCCTGGTAGGAGCGGTAATATTTGATCTGTTCGAGCCGGGCGAGTTCGGTCGCGTCGCACCGGGCGCAGACCGCCCGATGCCGGATCGGGCATTCACCGCATTCGTGATGCACAAGGTGCATGTCCTGCATCGGCATCCGGGCTTCCTGGCTATTGATCTGGGTCAAGGCTGTCGCGCTGCGTTGCGACTAACTCTAGGCACATGGACAAGGAATCGCAACTCGCCCGGCTCGGTCTTTTTGACGCGCGGGTGCCTCGCTATACCAGCTATCCGACGGCACCGCACTTTGGAAACGATGTAAATGCCGGCATTTTCGCCTCCTGGATCGAGCAGATCCCGGAAGGCGCAGCCATTTCCCTTTACCTGCATGTGCCGTTCTGTCGCAGGCTGTGCTGGTTCTGCGCCTGCCGCACCCAGGGCACCTCCAGCGACGAGCCGGTGATCGCCTATGTCGAGACGCTGAAGGCGGAACTCGCGCTGCTGAAGGCGCATCTGCCGCGCGGCGTGCGGCTCAGCCGGCTGCATTGGGGCGGCGGCACGCCGACGCTCCTGCGCCCGGCGATGATCCGCGACCTGGCCGAGACCATCTTCTCGGTGGTGCCGCTGGCCGAGGGCGCCGAGTTCTCGGTCGAGATCGACCCCGACGAGGTGGATGCCGAACGGCTCGACGCGCTGGCGGCCTCGGGGATGAACCGCGCCTCCATCGGGGTGCAGGATTTCGACCCCGAGATCCAGAAGACCATCGGCCGCATCCAGCCCTACGACCTGACGAAGCAGGTGGCGGACATGATCCGCGAGCGCGGCGTCCGCAGCCTGAACGCCGACATCCTCTACGGCCTGCCGCATCAGACCCAAGCGCGGATCTCGGACAGCGTGCAGAAACTGCTGACCCTCTCGCCGGACCGGGTGGCGCTTTACGGCTATGCGCATGTGCCGTGGATGAGCCGGCGCCAGCAGCTCATCCCCTCGGACGCCATCCCCACCCCGCAGGAGCGGCTGCGGCTGTTCGAGACGGCGGCGCGGCTTTTCGCCTGGGACGGCTACGAGGCGATCGGCATCGACCATTTCGCCCGCCCCGAGGACGGGCTGGCCGTCGCCGCCCGCACCGGCCATCTGCGGCGCAACTTCCAGGGCTATACCGACGACGTGGCGCCGATCCTCGTCGGTCTCGGCGCCTCGTCGATCTCGCGCTTCCCGCAGGGCTATGCGCAGAACGCCTCGGCGACCTCGCTCTACACCAAGGCGGTGCGCGAGGGGCGCTTCACCACCCATCGCGGCCATGTCTTCACCCCCGAGGACAAGCTGCGCGGCCGCATCATCGAGGCGCTGATGTGCGACTTCCGGGTGGACCGGGCCGAGCTGATCCGCGATTTCCGCGTCAGCGACGAGACGCTGGACGAAATGTTCGCCAAGGCGCGCAACCAGTTCGGCGGCATGGTGCGGCTGGATGACGAGGGCCTCGCCATCCCCGCCGAGGGCCGCCCCCTCGCCCGCATGATCGCCCGCGCCTTCGACAGCTACGACCAGAGCAAGGCGCAGCATTCGGCGGCGATCTGAGGGTGGGTTCGGGGCGACGCGGCGCGGCGATGTCTCCGACAAGGCGGAACCGCTCGGCTCCGAGGGAAAACCCCGTCGCCCGCCAAGGGGCGGGGGCCAATCCTCCGCCGACGGTTTTCCCGACCGCGCCTATCCCCTCCCAAGAGAAGAAGCGGCAGCGCCGGGCAGCGTCCGGCCGCCCCTTCGGGCGCCGTCCCCCTCCGCCAGATGGCGACAGCCAAGAGCGAGCAA
>JBDHSR010000283.1:0-4783 GCA_039808305.1 Gemmobacter sp.
CGGCTGGCGGTGCTGGGCGGCGAGGAGGCGGGCGAGCGCTGGCGGCTGTCGCGGGCCGAGGCGCGCGATCTGGGCCTGCTCCGCGCGGCGCTGGCGGCGGGCGAAAGCCCGGCGGTGCTGGGCTGGCGGCTGAAGGCCGATCTGGCGGCGGATGCGGTTCTGGCGCTGGCCGCGCTGACCGGCGCGCCGCCGCCCGGGGGCTGGGAGGCCGAGGTCGCGCGCGGCGCGCAGGCGCAACTGCCGGTCCGCCCCGCCGATCTGATGCCCGCGCTGCAAGGCCCGGCGCTGGGCGCGAAGCTGAAGGAGATCGAGGCGCGCTGGCTCGAATCCGACCTGCGGCTGGGGCGCGAGGCGTTGCTGGGCTGAACTTCCCCCCGGCCGGAAAACCGGCTATAGCGGCTGTCCGACCCGATTTGAGGCGTTTTCCCGATGTTCCGGTTTTTCGAGGGTCTCGTCGACCCCTATCAGCCCTATTCCCGTTCCGACACGCCGCCGCGCCGGCTCTGGCCCTTCCTGAAGGAATACGTCCGGCCGTTCCGTGGGGTTTTCGCGGTGACGGCGCTGCTGTCGGTGATCGCGGCGGCCTCGGACGTGGCGCTGATCTGGTATGTCGGGCGGCTGGTCGACCAGTTGGCCGGGGGCGGCCCGGCGCAGGTCTGGGCCTCGCACGGGGCGGAAATCCTCTGGGTGGGGCTGGCGGTGCTGGTGCTGCGGCCCCTGCTGCTGGTGTCGAACGTGGCGCTTCTGCACAACACCATCCTGCCGAATTTCGGCACGATGATCCGCTTCCGCGCGCATGACCATGTGCTGCGCCAGCCGGTCGGCTGGTTCGAGGGCGATTTCGCCGGGCGCATCGCCAACCGGGTGATGCAGACGCCGCCTGCGGCGGGCGACGCGGTGTTCCAGACCTTCGACGCCATGGCCTTCGCCAGCGTCACCATCGTCGGCGCCGGGATCATGCTGGCCGATGCCGATCCGCGCCTGCTGGTGCCCCTGCTGGTCTGGTTCGCGCTTTACGCGCTGCTGGTGCGCTGGACGCTGCGCCGCGCGGGGCCGGCCTCCAAGGCGAGTTCCGACGCCCGCTCGGCGGTGACCGGCAAGGTGGTGGACGCCTATACCAACATCCATTCGGTGAAGCTTTTCGCCCATCACGATCTGGAGATGCGCCACGCCACCGAAGCCATCGAGCACGCCCGCGCCACCTTCCAGAAGGAGATGCGGATCATCACCAAGATGGACCTCGCGCTGACCGCGCTGAACGGTTTCCTCATCGTGGCGGTGACCGGCTGGGCGCTGCTCTTGTGGTATCAGGGGCAGGCGAGCGTCGGCACGGTGGCGGCGGCCTCGGCGCTGGTGCTGCGGCTGAACAACATGACCTACTGGATCATGTGGGCCACCACCTCGCTGGTGCAGGCGCTGGGCGTGGTGCAGGAGGGGATGGAGACCATCACCCAGCCCATCGGCCTGACCGACGCGCCGGATGCCCGGCCGCTGCGCCTGACCGAGGGGCGGGTGGTGCTGGATCGCGTCTCGCACCATTACGGGCGCGGCACGGGCGGGTTGCGCGATGTCAGCCTGACGCTGCGGCCGGGGGAGCGGATCGGGCTCGTCGGGCGTTCCGGTGCCGGGAAGTCGACGCTGGTGAAGCTGATGCTGCGATTCTACGATTGCGAACAGGGGCGCATCCTGATCGACGGGCAGGACGTGGCCCATGTCACGCAGGACAGCCTGCGCCGCGCCATCGGCATGGTGCAGCAGGATTCGAGCCTCCTGCACCGCAGCGTGCGCGAGAACATCCTTTACGGCCGCCCCGAGGCGACCGAGGAGCAGATGATCGCCGCCGCGAAACGCGCCGCCGCGCATGACTTCATCCTGACGCTGGAAGACCCGGAGGGGCGCAAGGGCTATGACGCCCATGTCGGCGAGCGCGGGGTGAAATTGTCCGGCGGCCAGCGCCAGCGCATCGGCCTCGCGCGGGTGATCCTGAAGGACGCGCCGATCCTGATCCTCGACGAGGCGACCAGCGCGCTCGACAGCGAGGTCGAGGCCGAGATCCAGGACGCGCTTTATGGCGTGATGCAGGGCAAGACGGTGATCGCCATCGCCCACCGGCTTTCGACCATCGCGGCGATGGACCGCATCGTCGTGCTGGAGGACGGGGCGGTGGCCGAAGAGGGCAGCCATGCCGGGTTGCTGGCGCAGGGTGGGCTTTACGCCCGGTTCTGGGCGCGGCAATCCGGCGGCTTCATCGGAACGGAGGACGAGGCATGAGGGTTCTGCGCAATCTGGCCGGGATGATCGAGGCGTTCCGCCCGGCCGAGGGGCCGCCGCCGGACCGGCTTTCCGCCTTCATCCGCTGGGCGCTGCGCGGCGCCTGGACGCCGCTCTGGGTGGCGGGCGGCATCTCGGCGCTGGCCGGCACGACCGAGGTCGTCTCGGCTCTGCTGCTCGGCCGGGTGGTCGACGCGGTGGCGGGGTCGAGCCCCGAGAGTTTCTTCCGGGCCGAGCTCTGGCTGGTCGCCGCCTTCATCGCCTTCTACCTGCTGCTGCGGCCCTTGGTGTTCTTCGCCACCGCCGCCTCGAACTCGATCATCGTGGGGGCCAACCTCTTCCCGCTGGTGCTGGGCCGGCTGCACCGCTGGACGCTGGGGCAGAGCGTCAGCTTCTTCGACAACGATTTCGCCGGCCGCATCTCGCAGAAGCAGATGCAGGTGGCGCGGGCCACCACCGACACCGCGTCGGAGGTCATCAACACGGTGTTCTTCGCGCTGGCCTCGGTGATCGGCTCGGCGATCTATCTGCTGGCCATCGACCTCTGGATCGCGCTCGCCATGGCGGTCTGGCTGCTGGCCTATCTGGCGCTGGTGCGGTTCTTCCTGCCGAAGATCAAGGTGAACTCCGCCGCGCGGGCCGGGGCGCGGGCGATGGTCTCGGGGCAGGTGGTGGACACGATCACCAATATCAAGACGGTGAAGCTGTTCGCCCATGCCGCCTTCGAGGACCGGGTGGCGCTGCAAAGCATGGAGGTGTTCCGCGAGAAGAGCGTGGAATTCGGCATCATGTCCACCTGGTTCCGCTTCTCGCTGATGTTCATCGCCGGCGTTTTGCCGGTGCTGCTGGTCGGCGGCGCCATCTTCGCCTGGCAACAGGGCGAGGCGACGGCGGGCGCCATCGCCGCCGCCGGGGCGGTGGCGATCCGCATCTCGCAGATGACGGGTTGGGTCAGCTTCACGCTGATGGGCATCTATACCAGCATCGGCGAGATCGAGGACGGGATGCGCACCCTCACCGTGCCGCACCAGCTTGCCGACGCGCCGGACGCGACGGAGCTGCCGAGGATCGCCGGCGATGTGGTCTATGACGCGGTAAGCTTCGCCTATGGCCGCAAGCGCGGCGGCGTGGACGGGGTGAGCCTGCATATCCGCGCCGGCGAGAAGATCGGCATCGTCGGCGCCTCGGGGGCCGGGAAATCGACGATGGTGAACCTGCTCTTGCGGCTTTACGACTGCGAGGCGGGACGGGTTCTGGTCGACGGCCACGATGTGCGCGGGGTGACGCAGGAATCCTTGCGCCGCCAGATCGGCATGGTCACGCAGGAAACCGCGATGTTCAACCGCTCGGCGCGCGACAATATCGCCTATGGCCGCCCCGATGCGACGGAGGCCGAGATCGTCGCGGCGGCGAAACAGGCCGAGGCGCATGAGTTCATCATGGCGATGGAGGATCACGCCGGGCGCAAGGGCTATGACGCCTTCCTCGGCGAGCGGGGGGTGAAGCTTTCGGGCGGCCAGCGCCAGCGTATCGCGCTGGCCCGCGCCTTCCTGAAGGACGCGCCGATCCTTGTGTTGGACGAGGCGACGAGCGCGCTCGACAGCGAGGTGGAGGCCAGCATCCAGGCCGCGCTGAATCGGGTGATGCAGGGCAAGACGGTGCTCGCCATCGCGCACCGCCTGTCGACCATCGCCGAGATGGACCGCATCGTCGTGCTGGATCAGGGCCGTATCGTCGAGGAGGGCCGGCACGAGGCGCTTCTGGCGAAAGGGGGGCTTTACGCCCGCTACTGGAACCGGCAATCGGGGGGCTTCATCGTCACCGAAGAGGCAGCGGAATGAAGCTTGTCATCGCCCGGCTCGGGCACCATGGCGACGGCATCGCCGAGGGGCCGGAGGGCCCGGTCTATGTGCCGGGCATGTTGCCGGGCGAGGAGGTGGAGGGCGAGCTTCAGGGCGACCGGCTGGCGGGCGCGCGCATCGTCACGCCCTCGGCCGACCGGGTGAAGCCGCCCTGTCCCCATGCCCGCGCCTGCGGCGGCTGCCTGATGCAGCATGCGCGCGACGGCTTCGTGGCCGACTGGAAGCAGGGTATCGTACAGGGCGCGCTGGCGGGGCAGGGGCTGGAGGCGGCGCTGCGGCCGATCCGGACCTCGCCGCCGCGGTCGCGGCGGCGGGCGGCGCTGGCGGGGCGGCGCACCAAGGGCGGGACGCTGATCGGCTTCCATGCCCGCGCCTCGGACACCATCGTCGCGGTGCCGGACTGCCGGCTGCTGCATCCCGACCTGATGGCGGCCCTGCCCGCGTTGGAGGCGCTGCTGCGCGAGGGCGGCTCGCGCACCGCCGAACTGGCGCTGACGGTGACGCGCAGCCTCGCCGGGCCGGATGTGGCGGTGGCGGGCGGCAAGCCGCTCGATGCCGGGCTGCGGCTGCCGCTGGCCGGGGTGGCCGAGGCGCATGGCCTCGCGCGGCTGACCTGGGAGGGCGAGGTGGTGGCGCTGCGCGCGGCGCCG
>JBDHSR010000284.1:0-4761 GCA_039808305.1 Gemmobacter sp.
GGACGGCGGCCAGACGCAGCAGGGGCTGGCCCGGGGCGGCAGTCGGCGCGCCGACATCGAGGCCCATCTCGTCGTCCACCTCGCGGGCCGCGCCGCCGAGCGGCTCTTGCTGTGCCAGCCTTCGGGCGGGGCAGGAGGACGGGCGGACAGCGATCTCGCCCGCGCCACGATCGCCGCCACGGCGCTCGAAGTCTCCCTAGGCCTCGGCCAGTCGCTGCTGTGGCTCGGCACGCCGGAAGACGCCGCCCTGCGCCTGCGCGACGATCCGCTGCTGCGGTCGCGCGTCGAAAGCCATCTGCGGCGCGCCGAGACCCGCGCGCTCGCGGTCCTGCGGGCGAACCGCAGCCTGCTCGAGGAGATGGCCCAAGCGCTGGATGCAGCCGGGGTGTTGACCGGCACACCGCTCGACGCCCTTGTCGCACGGGTGACGAGGGAAGGCACCGCCGCCGCCGGTCCGGGGCAGAACGCAGAGCCGCGGCCGGACCCGGCAGCCGGATTGGGTCATGCTTCCAAGGCGGAATCCAGTCCCGCCCCCAAGAGCGGGCCGACCGATCTGCACGGCGCAGCCGATCAGGCCGGAGAAGAGGGTGCGACGGCACCGCCCGCCCATACCGACGGCCAGGAACAAGAGACACCCATGGCGCGGGCGGATTGATCGCCGCCCCTCGAGCCTGCCCTCCGCAAATCCACCCTACGCCTTCCGCAAAGGAGATCGACATGAAGATCCTCATAAGCTCTGATTGGCATTTGGACTACTGGTCGGAAGATGCCCGTGCGCCCGCCATCGTCCCTCACCTTGACGGCCTGGACGCCCTGATCCTGGCGGGCGACCTGGCGGACAATCCGCTGCGGAGCTGGCCGCTCTATCTCGGCTGGCTGGGCCGGCATATCGACCCGGCGAAGGTCTACATCCTGCCCGGCAATCACGACTATTACGGCCATCATCTCGCGGGCGACGACGAATTGCGGGCCGTGGTTGAAGCGGCTGGCATGACCTTCGCCCAGAAGCGGGCGTTGGAGTTCGGCGACACGCGCTTCCTGTGCTGCACGCTGTGGACCGACTTTGCCCTGTTCGGCACCTCCAAGCACTCGATGGTGGAAGCGCTCTGGATGGAGGATTTCGCGCTGATCCGGCGCGATGTTCATGGCGAACTCGTCACGCCTGAAGACACCCGCGCACAGCACCGGGACCACCTTTCCTGGCTGACCCGTGCCATCGCGGAGCCTCATCACGGGCGCACGGTGATCGTGACGCATCACCAGCCGAGCCCCGCCATCGGCGGCCGCACCACGCCCGTCTCGCCGTTCTTCATCTCCAATCTCGACGACTGGATCCTCGAACACCGGCCCGATCTCTGGCTCTGCGGCCATGCCCACCGCCGCCTGCAGGGCCGGGTCGGCCAGACCGCGATCCGCGACATTTCTTTCGGCTACCCCCACGAAGTCCTGCCGCACCAGGAGGCAGCCCTGCTGCGCCGCGGGCTGATCGACACCGATCTTCCCGAACTTCTTGTCCACTGAACAGGATGGCCGCCATGACCATGACGTATGACGACAGCCACTATGACGCGTTTTTCCTGCTGGCTTTCGACCCGCCGCCGATCGGACGGCCCGGCTGCTCGGTCCCTGCCATCCATATCGGCCCGTCCGGCAAGCTGCCGCAAATTCTGCTCGATGGCAGGCTCTATTCCGTCATCGGTGTGACGCCCTCGGGCTGGCTGTCGGCCGTCGGCCTCGGCTGGTGCCGCTTCACCGGCGCGCGCGAGACGATTCCGCTGATCTCCGACGCCTGCAAACCGATCCAATCCCGGCTGCTGGACGACCGCCGCCGCTTCAACGCAGAACTTCGCCACCACGCAGCCCGGCCGGACAACGGCTTTTGCGCCGGTCTCCCCGAGACCGACCTCGGCCCTGGCCGCTCGGCGATCCGGCTCGACGATATCACGGTGCCGGAGGTGAGCGCCGCATTTCAACGCTTTCTCGATGACCTCGGACCGGATTTCGACGGCCGGCTGGTCGGCGACCTCAGGGTAGCGGCAATGCCCGAAGGCTATGTCGACAGCACCCTCTGGTGGTGGTTCGCCCGGACCTGGAAGGGGGAGGACGGATGACGTCGAAGTTCTGGTGTTCAAAGAGGCACAGATATCTCTGGGCGGAGATGGATCGTCGAAGCAACGGATATGAGCGCCGTGTTCATCGGAGAGGAGCAATAACCCCGGAAGCAGCCATCATGCATAGTTTTTTCTGCTTCTTTGTTTCTGAGGCGAGGCAGGTTGGTGATTTTCATATTCTTTTGCTTAGGCAAGAAGGCAGGTTTTTCATATTCTTTTTCCCAAGAGACGGAAGTTGGTTTCTTCCGTTTCCTTATTTTCCGGCTCTGCAAAATCCGGATTTTCCGGTTTTCTCGTTCCTTTCCTTTTTCCCGTGTCAACCTGCCGGCTACCGCTGTAAACTCGGCGGTTCATTTCCATTGCTATAGTTTTTCCTGACGGAGGTTATCCACATAAAAGCCACCCGCTGATGCCCCTTCCCTCCGCAAATCCAGTTCGGAGCCAATGCCATGCCTTATATTGATCATCAGACGGCCGGTTCTGTTTCGGCCTGCATTCAGATCGATATGACCGCCACTGGTTCTGCCGGCGGGCGGTATGGAGCGCTCGGCCTATGGCACGGCAGGAGACGGATATTGCCGGCGGACGGCGCAAGGGCGGGAGGGCGGCCCCGGCCGGCGGCCCGTTGCCGCGCGGGTCCCGCAAGGCTCTTGCCTCGACTCATCCGCTGCCCGAGGATCGGGCGCTGTTGCTGCACCTGATCCGCGCGCTGGCGCGGGATGCCGCGCGGGCCGATCATGAGGCGGAGCGGCGGCAGGAGCGTGACTGACCTTCGCCCTGCCCCGCACCTCTACGATGACCCTGTTCCGTGCCGCTTCCCTTTCTTTCTTCTGTTCCGGAGACCTCCCATGACCCAGCCCTTTCCCCGTGTTGCGATCTATGCGCGGTTTTCGACGGACAAGCAGCGCGATGCCTCGATCGAGGACCAGATCGACTCCTGCCGCGACTACGCGGCCCGCCAGGGCTGGCAGGTGGTCGGCAGCTATCACGATCGGGCGATCTCGGGCGCCAGCATGTTCCGCCCCGGGATCGAGGCGCTGCAGCGCGATGCGAGGGCGGGCAAGTTCGACATCGTCTTGGCCGAGGCGCTGGACCGGCTGTCGAGGAAGCTCGCCGATATCGCGAAGTTTCATGAACGGATGGAGCATCAGGGGATCAGGATCCACACCCTGACCGAGAGCGAAGTCACCGAGATGCTGATCGGCATGAAGGGGACGATGAACCAGATCGCCCTGCGCGACATCGGCATCAAGACCCATCGCGGCCAGAAGGGGCGGGTGAAGGAGGGCAAGCTCGCCGGCGGCAATGCCTACGGCTACGACGTGCTGCCCGGCGTCACCGTGAACGGCAAGGCCGAGCATGGCGACCGGGCGATCAACCGGACTGAGGCCGAGGTGGTGCGCCGGATCTTCGCGGATTACGCGCAGGGCCTGTCGGCGGGCAAGATCGCCGAAGCGTTGAACAACGAGCGCATCCCCGGCCCGCGTGGCGGGTTCTGGGGCAGCTCGACGATTCTCGGCAACCGCGAGCGCGGCACCGGCATCCTGAACAACGAACTCTATATCGGCAAGCTGGTGTGGAACCGGCTGCATTACAGCAAGGATCCGGATACGGGCAAACGGAACTCGCGGCCGAACCCCGAGGACCGGCTGACCGAGGTGGCGGTGCCGCATCTGCGGATCATCGACGATACGCTTTGGGATCAGGCCAAGGCGCGCCAGGGCGCGATGAAGACCAGGAACACCGACGTGCCGATCTGGGATCGGCGCCGCCCGAAGTTCCTGTTCTCCGGGCTGATGAACTGCGGCTGCTGTGGAGGTGGGTTCTCCAAGGTGTCCCAGGACGGCTTCGGCTGTTCGGCCGCGCGGAAGAAGGGCCCGGCGGTCTGCAGCAACATGGCTGTCATCAAGCAAGCCGACCTGGAAGGCCGGGTGCTGCACGCCCTGGAGCATCACCTGATGGACGAGGAAGCGGTCCGCATCTTCTGCGAGGAATATGCCGCGGAGCGCAACCGGCTGCAGGCGGCGCGGGAGACCGGCCGCGCCGATCTGGAGCGGGAACTGACCCGCACCAGCACCGACCACAAGAAACTGGTCGACGCGATCCTTGCCGGGGTGCCGGCGGATCAGGTGAAGGACCGGATGATCGAGCTGAATGCGCGGAGGAAGGAACTGGAACGCCAGCTCTCGGCCTCCCCTGCCCGCGATCCGCTGCGCATCCATCCGGGGATGGCCAGGACCTACCGCGCCCGAATCGGCCAGCTGATCCTCGGGCTTTCGGAGGCCGAGCGGATGGACGAGGCGAAGGAAGCACTACGGGCGCTGGTGGAGAAGATCGAGTTGGTGCCTGTTTCCGGTGAGGAGGCAGCGGAAGGCGGCAAGCCCGGCCTTGCGATCCATCTGCACGGCGCTCTGGCGGGGCTGTTGCGGCTGGCCTGCGGGCTGCCGGTGCATGAGGTTGTCGGGGCAGCGGTCCAAACGCAAAAAGCCCCGCGTGTTGCGGGGCGTGGGGGCTCGAACAGTGCGCAGCCTAGTGGCGCACAAAGTCAAGTCATTGATAATATTGAAGAATTAGTTTTGGTTGCGGGGGCAGGATTTGAACCTGCGGCCTTCAGGTTATGAGCCTGACGAGCTACCGGGCTGCTCCACCC
>JBDHSR010000285.1:0-4740 GCA_039808305.1 Gemmobacter sp.
TTGATCCGCGAATCGCTCACCATGTAGATGCCGTATTCCTCGCGCAGCCGCGCCACCTGCGCCTCGGTCAGGCCCAGCAGCGAGAACATCCCCCGGTGCCGCGCCACGAAATCGAAGCGGTCGGAATTGGTCTCCCGCCGCAGCGCCTCGGCCAGTTGGGTGCGCAGCGACAACATGCCGTTGCGCGTGGCCTCCAGCTCCGCCTTCCAGTCGGCTTCCAGCTCCGCGTCGTCCAGAACGGTCATCACCGCGCGGATGCCGTGATCGGGCGGGAAGGAATAGGTCTGCCGGTTGAGGAAGCTCAGGTTGCCCTGCGTGATCGCCGCCTGCGCCGCATCGGCGGAGATCGCGATCAGGATGCCGGCGCGATCCCGGTAGACCCCGAAATTCTTCGAGCAGGACGCCGCGATCAGCACCTCGGGGAAGGACGCCGCAACCAGCCGCGTCGCCTCGGCGTCGGCATCGAGCCCGTCGCCGAAGCCCTGATAGGCCAGATCCACCATCGGCAGCGCGCCGCGCGCCTTGAGGATCGCGACGACCTCGTGCCATTGGTCCAGCGTCAGGTTCGCCCCGGTCGGGTTGTGGCAGCAGCCATGCAGCAGCACCACATCGCCCGGCTTCACCCGGCCCAGATCCTCGGTCAGCGCCGCGAAATCGACCTCGCCCGCCGCCGCGTCGAAATAGCGGTATTCCGCCACCGGCAGGCCGACGAATTTGATGATCGAGATATGGTTGCCCCAGGTCGGTTTCGACACCCAGACCGTGGCGCCGGGGCTGGCCATCTTGGCGAGGTCGATCCCCAGCCGCACCGCGCCGGTGCCGCCGGGCGTCGCGATGGAGGACACCCGCGCGCCATCCACCGCACCCGCCAGAATAAGCTTGCGCATCGCGCTGTTGTAGCCCGGCTCGCCGGTCAGCGCGGTATAGGTCTTGCTGTCCTGCGTCTCCCAGATCTTCTTCTCGGCCGCCTTCACCGCGCGCATCACCGGGGTCAGCCCGGTCGCGTCCTTGTAGACGCCGACCCCGAGGTCGATCTTGTCCGCGCGCGGGTCATCCTTGAACATCTGGATGAGTTGCAGGATCTTGTCCTGCGGCTGCGCCTTCAGTGCTTCGAGCATCGCCTTATCCTTTTGCGACCTTCAGATCGTCATACATGCCCCATTCCGCCCAGGACCCGTCATAGAGCGCCCAGTTGCGATGCCCGATCCGCTCCAGCGCCAGCGCGAGGATCGCGGCGGTCACGCCGGAGCCGCAGGTGGTGATGGCCGGCCGCGCGAGGTCCACCCCCGCCGCCTCGAACACCGCCCGCAGCGCGGGGACATCCTTCATCGTGCCGTCGGGGTTCAGCACCTCGCCGAAAGGCACGTTCTTCGAGCCGGGAATATGGCCCGCGCGCAGGCCCGGCCGCGGCTCCGCCGCCTCGCCGCGGAAGCGCGGGGCGGAGCGGGCGTCGATGATCTCCGCCTCGCCGAGCTTGCTGGCATGGGCGACCTGGGTCACATCCTTCACGAGGCCGGCCTGGCGGCTCACCGTGATATGGCGGTCGCGCAGCACCGGGGCCATGTCCTCCAGCTCGCGCCCCTCGGCCTTCCATTTCGGCAGGCCGCCATCCAGAACCGCCACGTCGGTCTTGCCCATCAGCCGGAAGGTCCACCAGACCCGCGCCGCCGAGAACAGGCCCGATCCGTCATAGACCACCACCTGATGCCCGTCGCCCACGCCCATGGCGCGCATCCGGCTGACGAACTTCTCGGCCGGCGGCGCCATATGCGGCAGGGCGGAGCGCTGGTCGCTGATCTCGTCGATGTCGAAGAACCGCGCGCCGGGAATATGGCCCTCGCCATATTCCGCCTTCGCGTCGCGCCCGGCATCGGGCATATACCAGCTCGCATCCAGGATGCGCAGATCGGGGTCTTTCAGATGCTGGCCCAGCCATTCGGTCGAGACCAGCGTTTTCGGATCATCCTTGAAGGCAGTCATCGCGGCTCCTCCTGTCACGGTTCCGCTTTATCACAGGCACCCTCGCAGGCAAGCCGCAACCCGCCGGGCAGTCCTGCGACATCGAACGGAGATTTCGGGTATTTGGATCAGGTTGAAACGGCCATGGCTTCAACCTGATCCAAATACCCGATCTTCGACCGCGCCAAAGGCGCCCGGTCAGCGGCGGATCGCGGCGGAGAAATCGGCGTCCCCGGCCGCCGCCTTCGCCTTTTCCGAGATGGCGGCGCCGGCGCGGATCTGCTCCAGATCGCCCTGCGCGGCGAGCACGCCCATCCGGTAGAGCCAGTCCGGCAGCAGGCCGGAGAACAGCAGGCTCCGGTCGAGCGGCAGGTCCGGGTCGAGCACCTTGGTCAATTGCCAGACCACCGTCGTGCAATTGCTGGTCACCGTATTGTAGAAGCGCGGCGCGGCGTTCAGGTCGTTGCCGAGTTCGACATAGCGCAGGAACACCGCGCGCAACTGCTCCGGCGTCAGGCGCAGGGGGTAAAGGCGGACATCCTCGTTGCGGTAATCGGTGCGCAGTTTCACCACGTCGGCCTCGTCCGCCGCGATCAGCGCCAGTTCGAACTGCCGGAAGAAGCCGCCGATGGAGGAGAACTTCTCCTCCCGCTCGCGCCGGATCTCGACCGAGAACACCACGCGCTGCCCGTCGGTGAAGCCGAAGCTGACCAGAAGATGCGCGATCTTCGGGCTGGACCAGACCGAGGTGATCATGTCGGCCGAGGCGAGTTTCGACAGATCGTAATGGCGGGTCTCCCACAACGGCTCGGCATGGTCGCGGTCCCGCCAGCGGAAGGCGCGGACGTTTTCCAGCGTGACCGCATCGCCCACCACCGTGCCGCGCACGATGCGCGCCACGTCGGGCGCCCAGTCGCGGTCCTGCTGCGGGCGCATCCCCAGATACCAGACGCCAACGGCGGCGGCGAGCAGCGCGAGGCCCGCCCAGCCCCAGCCGCCCGAGAGGCGCAGCCAGACCACCCCGGCCAGCGCCAGCGCGAAGAGGCCCGGCACCCAGCGCGCGGCGGGAAACTGCACCCAGAGCGCGGTGCCCGCCCAGGCGCCGCCGAGGAGGAGGATCAGCCAGAACAGCACCGATTTCACCGCTTCACGCTCGCCGTCACGTAATTCACCGAAAGGTCGCGGTCCGACAGGCTCCAGCGCCAGCTCACCGGGTTGAACACCATGCCCTTGCGGTCCACCGGCTCCAGCCCGGCGCGGCGGATCAGGTCGCAAAGCTCGTCTGGGGTGATGAACTTGCGCCAGTCATGCGTGCCCTTGGGCAGCCAGCGCATCACCCATTCCGCGCCGACGATGGCCAGCGCGAAGCTTTTCGCGTTGCGGTTCAGCGTCGAGCAGATCATCAGCCCGCCGGGTTTCAGCAGGCGCCGGCAGGCGGTGAGATAGGCCAGCGGATCGGCGACATGCTCCACCACCTCCATGTTCAGCACCACGTCGAACTGCTCGCCCGCCTCGGCCAGCGCCTCGGCGGTGGTGTTGCGGTAGTCGATGGCGAGGCCGCTCTGCGCCGCGTGGATCCCGGCCACCGGGATATTGCCGGCCGCCGCGTCCGCCCCCACCACAGCGGCGCCGAGCCGCGCCATCGGCTCGGACAGGAGGCCGCCGCCGCAGCCGATGTCGAGCAGCCGCAGCCCGGTGAACGGCTGATGCGCCGTCAGGTCCCGCTCGTATTCGGCGGCGATCTGCTGGGTGATGTATTTCAACCGGCAGGGATTCATCTCGTGCAGCGGCTTGAACTTGCCCGCCGGATCCCACCATTCCGCCGCCATGGCCTCGAACTTCGCCACCTCGCTCGGGTCGATCGTCGTCATGGGGTCCTCCGGTTTGGCAGTGGCGGCGTGGCCACGGGCGGTTATATAATACGGATATGGACCACAGATCAGGCCAAAAGCGCGCAGTCGAATACCTTTACCCGCCGGTCGAGCCGTTCGACCAGCGGCAGATCGACATGGGCGACGGCCATCGCATCCATGTCGAGCAATGCGGCAACCCCGCCGGCGTGCCGGTCCTGGTGCTACATGGCGGCCCCGGCGGCGGGTGCAGCCCGGCGATGCGGCGCTATTTCGACCCGGCGGTCTGGCGGGTGGTGCTGTTCGACCAGCGCGGCTGCGGCCGCTCGCGCCCGGTGGCGAGCGTGGAGGCCAATACGACCTGGCACCTGATCGGCGACATCGAGGCGATCCGGCAGATGCTGGGGATCGACGCCTTCGTGCTGTTCGGCGGAAGCTGGGGCGCCACGCTGGCGCTGAGCTATGCCATCACCCATCCGGCGCGGGTGCGCCATCTGGTGCTGCGCGGCGTCTTCCTCGGCCTGCGGCGCGAACTCGACTGGTTCTATGGCGGCGGCGCGGGGGCGTTCTTCCCCGACCTCTGGGCGCGCTTCGTCGCGCCGGTGCCGGAGGCCGAGCGGGGCGACCTGATCGGCGCCTATCACCGGCGGCTGTTCTCGGGCAACCTGTCCGAGGAGATGCGCTTCGCCCGGCTCTGGGCGCAATGGGAGAACGCGCTGGCCTCGGTCGGCACCGACGGGATGCATTACGAAAGCCCCTCGGACTACGCGCGCGCCTTCTCGCGGCTGGAGAACCACTATTTCGTCCATGGCTGCTTTCTGGAAAGCGATGGCTGGATCCTGCGCGAGCGGGCGCGGATCGAGCATATCGGCGCCACCATCGTGCAGGGCCGCTACGACATGATCTGCCCGCCGCTTTCGGCCTGGCATCT
>JBDHSR010000286.1:0-4739 GCA_039808305.1 Gemmobacter sp.
AGCAGGTTCAGCACCTGCGCCTGCACCGAGAGATCGAGCGCCGAGACCGGCTCGTCCAGCACCAGAAGCTGCGGGTTCAGCATCAGCGCGCGCGCGATGGCGATGCGCTGCCGCTGGCCGCCGGAGAACATATGCGGGTAGCGGTTGAAATGTTCCGGCGCGAGGCCGACCTTGGCCAGCATCGCCTCGGCCCGCTCGCGGCGTTCGGCGGCGGGGATGCGGGTGTTGATGACCAGCGGTTCCATCAGCACGTCGCCGACCTTCTGGCGCGGATTCAGGCTGCCATAGGGGTTCTGGAACACCATCTGCACCTTCGAGCGCAGCTCCGGCGTCGGGCGGTGGCGGGCGATGTTTACCGGCTGGCCCTCGATCCTGAGCTCGCCGCCCGATTGCGGGTCGATCAGCGCGATGATCCGCGCCAGCGTCGACTTGCCCGAGCCGCTTTCGCCGACGATGGCCAGCGTCTTGCCGCGCTCCACCGCGAAATCGACGCCCTTCACCGCGCGCACGGTCTTCGCCTTGCCGAACATGCCGCCCGGCACATGGTAATCCTGCGTCAGGCCCTTGCCTTCCAGAACCACGGTCATTTCGCGCCCTCCGCCAGCATGAAGTCCGACACGGTGGGCAGGCGGTCCCCCGTCGCGTTCTCCGGCAGGGCCGAGAGCAGGGCGCGGGTATAGGGGTGCTGCGGGTTCTCGAACAGGCTCAGCACATCGGCCTCCTCCATGCGGCGGCCCTTGTATTGCACCACCACGCGGTCGGCGGTCTCGGCCACCACGCCCATGTCGTGCGTGATGAGGATCAGCGCCATGCCGTAATCCTCCTGCAACTTCATCAGCAGGTCGAGGATCTGCTTCTGGATCGTCACGTCGAGCGCGGTGGTCGGCTCGTCGGCGATCAGCAGGCGCGGGTTGGAGGCGATGGCCATGGCGATCATCACCCGCTGGCACTGCCCGCCCGACATCTGGTGCGGATAGGCGTCGATCTTGACCTCGGGTTCGGGGATGCCGACGGCGCGGAACAGCTCCAGCGCCCGCGCGCGGGCCTCGCGCCGGCCCATGCCGAGGTTCAGCCGCAGCACCTCCTCGATCTGGAAGCCCACGGTGAAGGAGGGGTTCAGCGAGGCGACGGGTTCCTGGAAGATCATGGTGATCTCGCGCCCGATCAGCTTGCGCCGCTCGGCCGGGGTCAGGCGCAGGATGTCGCGGCCGTCGAAGGTCATCTCGTCGGCGGTGACGGTGGCGGTGTCGGGCAGAAGCCCCATCACCGCCAGCATCGAGACCGACTTGCCAGAGCCGGATTCGCCGACGATGGCCAGCACCTCGCCCCGGTCGACCGAGACGTCCACGCCGTCCACCGCCTTGAAGGCGCCGGTGGCGGTGGCGAATTCCACCGTGAGATTACGGATGTTCAGCAGGCCCATCGTCAGCTCCGCTTCAGTTTGGGATCGAGCGCGTCGCGCAGCCCGTCGCCCATCAGGTTGATCGCCAGCACCGAGATCAGGATGGCGAGGCCGGGGAAGGTGACCACCCACCAGGCGCGCAGGATGAACTCGCGCGCCTCGGCCAGCATGGTGCCCCATTCCGAGGCGGGCGGCTGCGCGCCCATGCCGAGGAAGCCGAGCGCGGCCGAATCGAGCACGGCGGAAGAGAAGGAAAGCGTCGCCTGCACGATCAGCGGCGCGAGGCAGTTGGGCAGGATGGTGCGGAACATCAGTCGCAGGTTGCCGGCGCCGGCCACCCGGGCGGCGGCGACATATTCGCGCGCCTTCTCGCCCATCACCGCGGCGCGGGTCAGGCGGGCGAAATGCGGCTGGTAGACGATGGCGATGGCGATCATCGCATTGGTCAGGCCGGGGCCGAGGATCGCCACCAGCACCAGCGCCAGCAAGAGCGACGGGAAGGCGAGGATCACGTCCATCACCCGCATGATGACGGTATCGACCCAGCCGCCGAAGAAGCCGGCCAGCAGCCCGATCACGATGCCGCCGACCAGCGCGATGGAGACCACGACGATGCCGATGAACAGCGAATATTGCGCGCCGTAGATCAGCCGCGAAAGCATGTCGCGGCCCACGGCGTCGGTGCCGAGCAGGAAGCCCTCGCGCCCGCCCTCCTGCCAGACCGGCGGGACCAGCAGCGCGTCGCGGTATTGCTGGGTCGGATCATGCGGCGCCAGCACGGCGGCGAAGACCGCCACCAGCACCAGCAGCACGAAAACGGCGAGCCCGATCACCGCGCCGCGGTTCTGGCGGAAGTAGAACCAGAAATCGGCCAGCATCCGGCGGCGGATCGCGGCGTCGGACAGTTTGACGGCGGTATCGCTCATTTGTGGCGGATCCTCGGATTGATGAGGCCATAGGTCAGATCGACGAGCAGGTTCACCAGCATCACCAGCGCCGCGATCAGCAGAAGCCCCGATTGCACCACCGGATAGTCGCGGCGCGAGATGGAATCGATCATCCACTTGCCGATGCCCGGCCAGGAGAAGATGGTCTCGGTCAGGATCGCCCCCGCCATCAGCACCCCGATCTGGAGACCGATGGTGGTGATGACCGGGATCATCGCGTTGCGCAGCGCATGGACGCCGACGACGCGCGAGGGCGGCAGGCCCTTGGCGCGGGCGGTGCGGACGTAATCCTCGCCCATCACCTCAAGCATCGCCGAACGGGTCTGCCGCGCGATCACCGCGAGCGGGATGGTCGCCAGCACGACGGAAGGCAGGATCAGATGCGACAGCGCCGAGACGAAGGCGCCCTTCTGCCCGGAAATCAGGCTGTCGATCAGCATGAAGCCGGTCACCTGCGGGAAGAAGAACATCAGCGAGATCCGGCCGGAGACCGGCGTCCAGCCCAGGATGCCCGAGAAGAAGATGATGAGCAGCAGGCCCCACCAGAAGATCGGCATCGAGAAGCCGACCAGCGCGGCGGTCATCGAGACCTGATCGAACCACGAGCCGCGCTTGATCGCGGCGATCACGCCCACCGGCACGCCGATCAGCGTGGCGATGACGATGGCCACCAGGCCGAGCTCGACCGTCGCGGGGAACAGCGCCAGGAACTCGGTCAGCACGGGCTTCTTGGTGACCAGCGAATTGCCGAAATCGCCCTGAAGCAGGCGGCCCAGGAAATCGAGATATTGCGCCCAGACCGGCTTGTCGAAGCCGAGCTGCGCCGCGAGTTCCGCATGGCGTTCGGGCGTGATGCCGCGCTCGCCCGCCATCAGCAGCACCGGATCGCCGGGCAGCACGCGCACGAAGCCGAAGGCGATGATGGTGATCCCGAGGAAGGTGGGGATCAGATAGAGCAGTTTGCCGAGAATGAACCGGATCATAGGCGTGTCCCTGTCGGGCGCGCGGGGATCGCCCCGCGCGCCCGGTTGCCCCCGAAGGGATTACTCGGCGATGTCGACGTTCTCGAAGGTGAAGTCGCCCAGCGGGCTCATCGTGAAGCCCGAGACCTTGGTCGACATCGGCACATACTGGGTCGAGTGGTCCAGCGTGGCCCAGGGCGCCTGATCCTTGAAGATCACCTGCGCCTCTTCATAGAGCTTGGTCCGCTCGGCCACGTCGGCGGTCGCCTTGGCCTTGGCCAGCAGCGCCGAGAACTCCTCGTTGCACCAGAAGGCGCGGTTCGCACCGCCCTCGCCGGCCGAGGCGCAGCTCAGCAGAACGCCCATGAAGTTGTCGGGGTCGCCATTGTCGCCGGTCCAGCCGAGGATCACCGCGCCGTCGCGGCCCGGCTCCATCGACTTCTTGAGGTATTCGCCCCATTCGTAGCTGACGATCTCGACCTTGACGCCGATCTTGGCGAAGTCCTCCTGCATCAGCTCGGCGGTGCGGCGGGCGTTCGGCATGTAGGGACGCTGCACCGGCATCGCCCAGATCTTCATCGACAGATCCTTGACGCCCTCGGCCTCCAGCGCGGCCTTGGCGGCCTCGGGATCATAGGGGTCGTCCTGGATCGCGTCGTTGTAGGACCACATGGTCGGCGGGATCGGGTTCTTCGCCACGACACCGGCGCCCTGGAACACGGCGTCGATGATCGCCTGCTTGTTGATCGCCATGTTCAGCGCCTTGCGGACCTTCGGATTGTCGAAGGGCGCCATGGTGGTGTTATAGGCGAGGTAGCCCACGTTCAGGCCGGCCTGCTCGTCCAGCTTGAGGTTCGGGTCGGCCTTGATCGTCTCGATGTCGGCCGGGGCCGGATAGGGCATCAGGTGGCATTCGCCGGCCTTCAGCTTTTGCAGGCGCACGGCGGCGTCGGGGGTGATGGCGAAGATCAGGTCGTCGATCTTCGGCGCATCGCCCCAGTAATCGGCGTTCTTCTGGTAGCGGATCACCGCGTCCTTCTGATAGGCCACGAACTTGAACGGGCCGGTGCCGATCGGCAGGTTGTTGAAGTCTTCCTTGGTGCCGGCCGCGTCCAGCGCGTCGGCATATTCCTTCGAGACGATCGAGGCGAAGGGCATGGCGATATTGGCGATGAACGGCGCCTCGGGGCGCGTCAGCACGAATTTCACGGTGTGATCGTCGACCTTGACGATCTCCTTGATCAGCGACGGCATCTCCATCGCGTTGTAATATTCGTAGGTGATCCCCGCGATATACTGGTTCCACGGATTTTCCGCGTTGCCCTGGCGGTCGAAGCTGAAGATCACGTCATCGGCGTTGAACTCGCGCGTGGGGGTGAACTTCTCGTTCGAATGCCACTTCACGCCCTTGCGCAGGTGGAAGGTGTA
>JBDHSR010000287.1:0-4726 GCA_039808305.1 Gemmobacter sp.
CCTGATTCGCCTCGGTCACGTCGGTGCGTACCGACACCTGCCGAGTCATGTAGTCGGTCAGGCCGTCCGCGCCGCCGGCGCCAGCGCCAGCGCGATCGCCGCCGCCCCGGCCAGCACCAGCCGGAGCCGGATCGAGCCCGGCCGCCTCACGCCGCCGGGTCCAGCTGGTAGCCGAAGCCGCGCCGTGTGGTGATGATCCCCGCCCCCAGCTTGCGCCGCAGCCGGGTCAGCACTGCCTCCACCGCGTTGGCCTCGCGCGAATCGTCGTCGCCATAGAGGTGTTCCAGCAGTTCGGCGGGCGGCACCGTGCGGTCGCGATGCAGCGCGAGATAGGCGAGCAGCCGGAATTCGAGCGGGGTCAGCGCCACCGGCACGCCGTCGAGGCTGAGCGTCATGCGGTTCAGATCGAGGCTCAGCCTCCCCAGAACCTGCACCGGCGCCGCCCGCCCGGCCGAACGGCGCAGGAGCGCGCGGGCGCGGGCCAGCAGCTCCTCCATGCGGAAGGGCTTGGGCAGGTAGTCGTCGGCGCCGGCGTCGATCCCCTCCACCCGCTCGGTCCAGGCGCCGCGCGCGGTCAGCACCAGCACCGGCGCCGCCACCCCCTCGGCCCGCCAGCGCTTCAGCACGGCCAGCCCGTCGAGCTTCGGCAGGCCGAGGTCGAGCACGATCAGGTCGTAGCTCTCGGTCCCGCCGAGGAACCAGGCGGTTTCGCCATCCGCCGCCGTCTCGATCCGGAACCCCGCCGCGGTCAGCGCCTGGGTCAGATCCGCCGAAATCCGCGGATCGTCCTCCACCACCAGCGCGCGCATCAGTCCTCCTCGTCGTCCACCGCCAGAATCGCCCCGGTCGCGGCATCGACATCGACCTCGATCAGCCGGCCCTCGGGCGTGAGAATCTCTATCTCATAAATGTGCGCGCCGTCTTCGATTTCCAGCTCGGTCTCGACCATCTGCCCCGGATGGATGCGATGGACCTCGGCGAGGATGCGGGCGAGGGGCAGGATCTCGCCGCGTTCCACCGCCGCGCGGGCGGCGTCGCCGCTATCCTCGCCGCCGGCGGGCAGCGGGTGCAGGAACAGGGCGAGGAGAAGGGGAAGGGCTGTGTGGCGCATGAGCGGGATATAGCCGATCCGCGCTGACATTTCACTGACATCCGGGGTCAGCGGGCTGTCAGGCGGGATGTGGCAGAACGCCTTCATCGCGGCCCGGAGGCGGGTCGCCCCAGCCACAGGAGCACGAGATGATTCGCCTGCTTTCCCCGCTGCCGCTGGCGCTCGCGGCATTCGCCGCCGGCCCCGCGCTGGCCGAAACCGCGCCGCTGCGCCCGGTCTCCGACCTGATCCGCCCCTTCGAGGCCAAGGGCGAGCGGATCCGCGAGACCGAGATGGATGACGGGCAGCTGAAGATCGAGGTGGTCACCGCCGAGGGCCGGCGCCTGAAGCGCGTGCTCGACGCCCGGACCGGCGCGGTGCTGCGCGAAGCGCTGGACGACTGACCTTCGAAACCCTGACGAGAAACAAGACCTGAAAGGACAAGACATGGCACGCAAGACCGGAACCGCCGCCGCGGAGTTGATCGAGGGCACCGCGCTGGCCGACTGGCTGAATGGCCTCGGCGGCAACGACACGATCCGCGGCGGCGCGGGCAATGACGACATCGAGGGCGGCTCGGGCAACGACCTGCTGATCGGCGGCGACGGGCATGACGAGCTGGACGGCGACAGCGGCAACGACCGGCTGGAAGGCCGTGCCGGCCATGACGATCTGGACGGCGAATCCGGCAACGACCTGCTGCTGGGCGGCGCGGGCAGTGACGAGCTCGATGGCGGCTCGGGCCGCGACACGCTGAAGGGCGGGTCCGGCAATGACTGGATCGAGGGCGGTTCGGGCGACGACCGGCTGTCCGGCGGCGCCGGCGCCGATGTGTTCGAATTCGACGACCATGACGGCCGCGACACCATCGTCGACTTCACCAATGGCGTGGACCGGCTGGAATTCGACGACCTGACGACGGCCGGGGCCAACGCCCTCATCGCCTCCGCCCGCCAGTCCGGCGCCGATCTGGTGCTGACCCATTCCGGCGGCACCGTGGTGATCGAGAACATGCAGCGCGCCGATCTCGACCTGTCGGACTTCCTGTTCTGATCGCCCTTCCGGCACAGGAAAGCCCCGCCCGGTCGCCCGGGCGGGGCTTTTCGCTGCGCTGCCCGGCGTCTCAGCCGGCGCAATAGGCCTCGGCGGTCTGGCCGAAGGACTTGTAGCGCTCCCAGAAGCGGTCGTCGGCCTCGCGCTTGGAGATCCAGACGTCATGCGCCAGATCGGGATCCTTCATCAGCTTGGCGGCGCGGCGCTGGTCGGAGCCGGAAAGCGTCATGTCGGCGACCTGCTGGATGCAGGCGCACACCGCGCGATTGCCCTTGTCGGCGCGGTTGCAGACCCGTTCTATCGGGCCGGCCGCGACGGCGGTGCTCATCAAGGGAAGGACGAAAGCGCCGAAGGCGCCTGCCAGAACCAGTTTCTTCATGTCTCTGCCTCTTGCCGGTCGGCGGTATCCGCCGCTGGTCATTTTCTGGCAACGATTATGCCGATTCGGGCGGGATTTTTCAATGATCTGCCGCAAATGCGCGGGAATTGGCCGATCCGGCCCGGATGATGCGGCCGGTCCGGCGCCCGACCCAAGATGCGGTATGGCGGCCGCGCCCCGGGGGCCGGATCCGGGCTTCTTGCCCCATCCGGAAAATCCGCTTCCCGGTCCTGTGCCGACAGGCTATATCCGCGCCCATGACCGAGCTTGACCGCATCCGCAATTTCTCCATCGTGGCGCATATCGACCACGGCAAATCCACCCTCGCCGACCGTCTGATCCAGATGACGGGGACGGTGGCCGAGCGCGACATGAAGGCGCAGATGCTCGACTCGATGGACATCGAGCGCGAGCGCGGCATCACCATCAAGGCCAACACGGTGCGGATCGAGTATCCGGCGAAGGACGGCAAGACCTATGTGCTGAACCTGATCGACACGCCCGGCCATGTCGACTTCGCCTATGAGGTCAGCCGGTCGATGCGCGCCGTCGAGGGGTCGCTCCTGGTGGTCGACGCCTCGCAGGGGGTGGAGGCGCAGACGCTCGCCAATGTCTATCAGGCGATCGACGCCGGGCATGACATCGTGCCGGTGCTGAACAAGATCGACCTGCCCGCCGCCGACCCCGACCGGGTGAAGGAGAATATCGAGGATGTGATCGGCATCGACGCCTCCGACGCCATCCCGATCTCGGCCAAGACCGGCCTCGGCATCCCCGACGTGCTGGAGGCCATCGTGAAGCGCCTGCCGGCGCCCAAGGGCGACCGCGACGCGCCGCTGAAGGCGATGCTGGTCGACAGCTGGTATGACAGCTATCTCGGCGTCGTGGTGATGATCCGGGTCATCGACGGGGTGATCCGCAAGGGCGACCGGGTGAAGATGATGCAGACCGGCGCGGTCTACGGCATCGACAAGCTCGCCGTGCTGAAGCCGCAGATGGTGGACATCGCCGAACTCGGGCCGGGCGAGATCGGCGTGCTGACCGCCTCCATCAAGCAGGTGCGCGACACCCGCGTCGGCGACACCATCACCCATGAGAAGAAGCCCTGCGCCGCGCCGCTGCCCGGCTTCAAGCCCGCGCAGCCGGTGGTGTTCTGCGGCCTCTTCCCGGTCGATGCCAATGATTTCGAGGCGTTGCGCGACGCCATCGAGAAGCTGGCGCTGAACGACGCGAGCTTCAGCTACGAGATGGAGACCTCGGCCGCGCTCGGCTTCGGCTTCCGCATGGGCTTCCTCGGCCTTCTGCATCTGGAAGTGGTGCGCGACCGGCTGGAGCGGGAATACGATCTCGACCTCATCACCACCGCGCCTTCGGTGGTGTTCAAGCTGCATATGAAGGACGGCGAGGTGCGCGAGCTGCACAACCCCGCCGATATGCCCGACCTGACCTATCTCGACCATATCGAGGAGCCGCGCATCAAGGCCACGATCATGGTGCCCGACGAGTATCTCGGCGACATCCTGAAACTCTGCCAGGACCGGCGCGGCATCCAGTTGAACCTGACCTATGCCGGCAGCCGGGCGATGGTGGAATACGACCTGCCGCTGGCCGAGGTGGTGTTCGACTTCTACGACCGGCTGAAATCGGTGACCAAGGGCTATGCCTCTTTCGACTACCAGCTTTCGGAATATCGCGAGGACAATCTGGTGAAGATGTCCATCCTCGTGAATGACGAGCCGGTGGATGCGCTGGCCATCATGGTTCACCGCGACCGCGCCGAAAGCCGCGGCCGGGTGATGGTGGAGAAGCTCAAGGAGCTGATCCCCCGCCACATGTTCAAGATCCCGATCCAGGCGGCCATCGGCGGGCGGGTGATCGCGCGCGAGACGATTTCCGCGATGCGCAAGGACGTGACCGCGAAATGCTATGGCGGCGACGCCACGCGGAAGAAGAAGCTGCTGGAGAAGCAGAAAGAGGGCAAGAAGAAGATGCGCCAGTTCGGGAAGGTGGAAATCCCGCAAAGCGCCTTCATCAACGCCCTCAAGATGGATAGCTGACGGGGGCGCTTGCCCCGGTCACATCTTGTCTTCCGCGCGCTCCGCCTCGTCGGTGATGGCGGCGCCGGCGTTCTGCATGTCGCGGCCCGCCCCCTGCACGGTTTCGCAGGCGGTCAGCCCGATCAGGGCGAGAAGCGGGAGAAGAAG
>JBDHSR010000288.1:0-4722 GCA_039808305.1 Gemmobacter sp.
GCCCTTGCGGAGGCCGTTCCGCTCAGCGGCAATAGGTGCCGTTGCGGTAGCTCACGATGTCGAAATGCAGGTGATCCTCGTGATGGCCGTCGGAGCCGGGGCCGAGCGTGGTGCCGAAGATGCCGCAGGCCGCCTTGTGCGAGGCCTTGATCGCCTTCGACTTGCGGTAGTTCCGCTCGACGCTGAGCGTGGTGCCGTCGGCCAGCGTGAAGCCCGAGATGTCGAGCGCGCGGCCCCGGCCGTGTTCCGAGACCTTGGCGCCCTTGATACCGTTGCGCGGGCGGCAGACATAGCTGCCGGCGATATGCAGCTTCACCACCGGATTGCCGCCGAATTGCGGCTGCATCCCGCGTTCGATCCATTGCTTCGCGGCCTCGGCCGTCTCGCAGGTGATGGTGGCGGGCTGGCTCAGCTTCACGCCGGCGATCTCGGTCACCTTCACCGGCGCCTCGATGCCGCAGCCCTTCACCTTGCTCACCACCGGGGCGAGTTCGGCGCCCCGGATCGACGGATCGCCGCAGACCGAGCCCTTCTTTGGCTGGAGCGATTTCTTGTCCTGCGGGGTGCGGATCGCGGCGGCCTTGGTCAGGCCGAAATTCTTGCGGATGCCGGGTTTCACCACAGCGGCCTGAAGATCGGCGGGGCGCGTCTTCGGGCGCAGGCCGGGCACGGCGACGCCGGCGAGTTCCACGACACTGGCCTCGTCCACCTGAGGCTCGGCCGCGGCGAAGCGTTCGGCGAGCCCGGCGGGACGCGCGCGCGGGCGCAGGACGGAGATCGCGGCATTGGACGTGGAGGCGGTGAGTTCCGCCGGCATGGCGGCGGCGGGAACGGCGGGCCGGGGTTTCGGCAGCGGCGAGGAGGCCAGACCTTCGGCCAGCGCCGTCTGCGCCATCAGGGCGAAGCCCAATCCCAGCAGAACCGCCCGCTTCATGCCCGTTACCCCTCGCCCCTGGTCTGTCCGCGCCCGAAATCCGGCGCGGAGGTATCCTGCCCCGCCTCGATGATCCCCCGCCGGATCGCCCGCGTCCGGGTGAAATAGGCGTGCAGATGCGCGCCGTCGCCCAGCCGGATCGCGCGTTGCAGCGCGAAAAGCTCCTCGGTGAACCGGCCGAGAATATCCAGCGTCGCCTCCTTGTTCGTCAAGAACACATCGCGCCACATGGTGGGGTCACTGGCGGCAATCCGCGTAAAGTCGCGGAAACCCGCCGCCGAATACTGGATCACCTCGCTGTCGGTGACCCGGCGCAGGTCGTCGGCCACCCCCACCATCGTATAGGCGATGAGATGCGGGGTGTGGCTGGTGACGGCGAGAACGAGGTCGTGATGCCCCGCCTCCATCTCGTCGACCTTGGCGCCCATCGCCTCGCAGAGCCGGCGCAGCCGCAGCACCGCCTCCGGGTCGGTGCCGGGGATCGGGGTCAGCAGCCACCAGCGGTTGTGGAACAGCGTGGCGAAGCCGGAGCGCGGGCCGGAATGCTCGGTCCCGGCGATCGGGTGGCCGGGGACGAACCACGCGCCATCGGGCATATGCGGCTGCACGGCGGCGATGACCGCCTGCTTCACCGAGCCGACATCGGTCACCGTGGCGCCGGGCGCCAGATGCGGGCCGATCTCGGCGGCGATCGCCTCCATCGCGCCGACCGGCACCGCCAGGACCACCAGATCGGCGCCCCGGGCGGCCTCGGCCGCCGTTTCCGCCACCCGGTCGACGAAACCGATCTCCAGCGCGGCGGCGCGGCTTTCGGCGGATTTGGCGAAGCCCACGATCTCGCCCGCCAGCCCCTGCGCCTTCATCGCGTGCCCCATGGAAGAGGCGATCAGCCCCAGCCCGATCAGCGCGACGCGGTTGTAGAGCACGGTCATTTCAGCCCCTTGAACTGGCCGATGGCATGGGCCACCCGGCGGCAGGACGGCTCGTCGCCCACCGTGATGCGCAGGCAGTTGGGCAGCTTGTAGCCCGCCACCCGCCGCACGAGGAGGCCCTGCGATTGCAGGTAGTCGTCGCAGGCCTCGGCCTCTTCGGGGGAGGCGAAGCGGGCCAGCACGAAATTCGCCATCGAGGTGTCGGAGGGCACGCCCACCGCCGCCAGCGCCTCGGCCAGCCAGTGCCGCATCCGCGCGTTCTCGGCCCGGCATTTCGCGATATGGTCCTGATCGCGCACCGCCGCCTCGGCGGTTTCCAGCTGGGTGTTCGACAGGTTGAAGGGCCCGCGCACCCGGTTCAGCACGTCGATGATCTCCTGCGGGCCGTAGCCCCAGCCGATCCTCAGCCCGCCGAGCCCGTAGATCTTCGAGAAGGTCCGCGTCATCACCACATTGCGCGACGCCTCGATCAGGCTCAGCCCGGCGTCGAAGCCCTCGACATATTCGGCATAGGCGCCGTCGAGCACCAGGATCGCCTGCGGCGGCACGCCGCGCGCCAGCCGCGCCACCTCGCCGGCCGAGATCATCGTGCCGGTCGGGTTGTTCGGATTGGCGATGAAGACGAGCTTCGTGCGCGGCGTGCAGGCGGCGAGCAGCGCGTCGACATCGGTGGTGCGCTCGCGCTCCGGCACCTCGACCGGGGTGGCCCCGGCGGCCAGCGCCGAGATTTTATACATCAGGAAGCCGTGCTCGGTATAAAGCACCTCGTCGCCCGGCCCGGCATAGGCCTGGCAGAGGAAGGTGATGATCTCGTCCGAGCCGACGCCGCAGATCACCCGCGCGGGGTCGAGCCCATGCGTCTCGGCGATGGCCTGGCGCAGCGCCGCGTGATCGGTGGAGGGGTAGCGATGCAGCTGGTGCACCGACTTGGCGAAGGCCTCCTTCGCCTTGTCCGAGGGCCCGAACGGGTTCTCGTTCGAGCTGAGCTTCACCACATTGCTCACCCCCGCCACATGGGCCTTGCCGCCTTGGTAAAGCGCAATGTCCATGATGCCGGGTTGCGGGCGGATGGCGTCGTTCATCGCTGTCTCCATTCCATGACGCGCCGGGTTTAGCCGCGCGCCCCCGGCTTTGCCAGTGCCAGATGGAGACCGATGGAAGAAAGGGCCGCGATTGCGGCCCTTCGGTCAGTGTTTGGTGGTTTTCGCCGCCAGCCAGTCCATCAGCGCCAGAAGCACGCCGGAGGCCACGAAGGTCAGGTGGATGATCACCATCCATTGCAGCTTCGCCGGATCGACCGGCGCCGCGCTCTTGCCGATCTCCATGAACACCTTCAGCAGATGGATCCCGGAAATCGCGACGATGGAGGCGATGAGCTTCATCTTCAGGCCGGAGAAATCCACCTTGCCCATCCAGCTCGGCCGGTCGCGCGCATCCTCCAGATCGAGCTTCGAGACGAAGTTCTCGTAGCCCGAGAACAGCACGATCAGCAGAAGGTTCGCCGCCAGCGACAGGTCGATCAGCGTGAGGATGGCGAGGATGCCCTGATCGGCGGTCAGGCTGAAGGTCTTGGCCGCGTAATAGAGCAGCTCCTTCACGAAGACGACGGTGAGCATCCCGAGGCTGACCACCAGCCCCAGATACATCGGCGCCATCAGCCAGCGCGAGGCGAAGAGCCCGCGTTCGAAACGCCCCTCGATGCTGTTCTTGTCGGCCATGCGCGGTCCCTTCCTGCTGTCCTGCGGTTGCCAGATAGGGTGCGGCGGCGGAAAAGGAAAGGGAGCGCCGGCGGTCAGACGACCAGCGTCTCACGCACGAAACCGGCGCTGCGCGCCGCCGAGATGAAGGCCCGGCGCGCGGCGCCGACGGTGCCGATGCACTGCATGGCATCCTCGATCTGGCCGAGCGCGCGGTGGCGCGCCTCGTCGGCGACCGGCCATTTCTTGCGCAGCCAGTAGGAGGCCTGTTCGATGGTGCTGAATTTCTGAATGTCGCCTTCGGGCGAAACCACGAAGGACAGGGGTTTCCCCCAGTAGATTTCTATCAAGTCACATTTTCCGGGAAAGGGAAGATCCGGCCAGCCGGGCGGCGGGCCGGTGCGGATGCGGACGGAACCGGAGGACCCCGGCCCGCCCGCGATCCGGCGGGACGCGGAGGCTCAGGCCAGCGCGAGGTTGGTGGCGGATTCGCGGCCGTTGCGGTCGCGCTCCAGATCGAAGGTGACGGCCTGGCCGTCATCCAGACGCTGGATGCGCGCACGTTCGAGGGCGGAGATATGGACGAACACGTCCTTGCTGCCGCCTTCCGGCGCGATGAAACCGAAGCCTTTGGTCTGGTTGAACCATTTCACGGTGCCCTTGGCCATCGTGACATTCCTTACATGGATGCCGCCCGCAGGATGCGGCGGCCCGGCAAAGCTGAAGATCGAAAGCTGAGCCGGTGAGGAACAGGGTCCGAAAACAAGAGATGCCCCTCCCATATAGGCGCGACCCGGCCATTTTGCGAGGAAATAGCGGGGCGGCCCGACGAATATGTCGCAACATATTGAAAAGATTTCATTGTTTTTTGCGCAGGCAGGACAAACGAAAAGGGCCCGCGCGTGGCGCGGGCCCCTTCCGAAGCACAAGATACGGCGAAGGATCAGTTCTTCGCGTAATATTCGACGACGAGGTTCGGCTCCATCACCACCGGATAGGGCACATCGCCCAAGGCCGGGGTGCGGACGAATTTCGCGGTCATCTTCGAATGGTCGACTTCCAGATAGTCCGGCACGTCGCGCTCGGTCAGCGCCACGGCTTCCAGCACGATGGCCAGCTGCTTGGAGCGCTGGCGCACCTCGATCACGTCGCCTTCCTT
>JBDHSR010000289.1:0-4705 GCA_039808305.1 Gemmobacter sp.
CTGGGCCACGCCGACCGAGGCCGCCGCCATCGGCATCCTCGTCGCGCTGCTCACGGCATGGATGGCGGGCACGCTGTCCCTGCGGATGATCGGCGAGGCGCTGGAAGGCACCATGCGCACCACCTGCATGATCATGCTGATCATGATCGCGGCGAATTTCCTGAACTTCGTGCTGGCCTCGGTGGACCTGACCAGCCAGCTTCTGGGTGCCATCGCCGCGCTGCAACTGTCGCCGATGCAGACGCTGTTCCTGCTGATCGGGTTCTATATCGTGATGGGCTTCTTCATCGAGACGCTGTCGCTGATGATCATCACCATCCCGCTGGTGGCGCCGCTGATCACGCAGCTTGGCTTCGACCCGATCTGGTTCGGCATCCTGCTGATCGTGCTGATCGAGATGGCGCTGATCACCCCGCCGGTGGGGCTGAACCTGTTCGTCGTGCAGGGGGTGCGCAAGCGCGGCACCCTGACCGAGGTGATCCTCGGCGCCATTCCCTTCGTGATCTCGATGTTCGTCATGGTGCTGCTGCTGATCGCCTTCCCGAAGATCGCCCTGTTCCTGCCCGGGCTTTCGGCGGCGGGCGGCTGACCCGGCCCGTGCGGGGGCGCCACCCGGCGCCTCCGCCTCCCCCGACGAATGAGGAGTCCCCCATGAAGACACGTTTTCAGGTCATCGCCGCCGATGGCACGTCCGAGGACCGCGAGATCGCCATCGACCAGTTGATCATCGGCGGCTGGGCCGGGCGCAACCGGGCGGCGGTGGAAGAACATATCCGCGAACTGGCCGAGATCGGCGTGCCGCCGCCATCCAGCGTTCCGGTCTATTACCGGGGCGCGGATTGGCTGATCACCCATGACGGGCCGGTGCAGATGCTGGGCGCCGAAGGCTCGGGCGAGGTCGAGGCCGTGCTGATCGCCGATGGCGATGAATTGCTGGTCGCCGTCGGCTCCGACCATACCGACCGCAAGCTGGAAGCCTGGTCCATCGCCTTTTCCAAGCAGATCGCGGCCAAGCCCATCTCGGCGACGGCATGGCGCCTTGCCGATGTGGAGGCGTATTGGGACGAGCTTGTCCTGCGCGCCTGGGCGGTGACCGGCGGCGAGCGGGTGCTTTATCAGGAAGGGACGGTCGCCGGACTGCTGCATCCGCGCGAGCTGTTCCAGCGTTACGGTTTCGCCGATGGGAACCTGGTGCCGGGCCATGCGATGTTCTGCGGCACGCTGGCGGTGCATGGCGGCATCCGCCCAGCCGACAGGTTCGAATGCGAACTCTACGACCCCCGCCGCGACCGCTCGCTGCGGCTGTCCTACACGATCGAGGTTCTGCCGGTCGTCTCCTGACCGGCCACCGGGCGGGCCGCGACATCCCTTGCCCATCGGGGCCGAGAGGCTTCCCAAACCCGGCATGCCGGATACCGGCCAAGGCCGTCACAAGGGCCGGTCCGCCACTCAGGCGCCGGCCCCCTCGAACGGCGCGGCCATGGCGCCTAGCCCATGCGATAGCCCGGGGTGGAGTCGGACAGCGCACGTTCCGCCTCGTCCATGTCCTCGGGGATGTCTTGAAACAGCGGCGTGGATAGATAGCGCTCGCCGGTGTCGGGCAGCATGGCGAGGATCACCGTGCCCGCCGCCGCCGTCTGCGCGACCGCCATGGCGGCGGCGAAGGTCGCACCGCCCGAGATGCCGGTCAGGATGCCCTCGCGCGCCGCCAGCTTGCGTGCCCAGGCGATGCCCTCGGCGCCGGGCACGGTGACCAGCGCGTCATAGCCGGCATTGTCCAGCGCCTCTTGCAGCACGAAGGGGATGAAATCGGGCACCCAGCCCTGAATGGGATGCGGGGCGAAGGCCGGATGGCTGGCGACCGGCGCGTGCGCCGCGCCGCGCGGCTGCGCGACGCCGCTGGCGACCAGCGCGGCATCGGCCGGCTCGGCCAGGACGATCCGCACCTCCGGCCGCTCCCTGCGCAGGACGCGGGAAAGGCCGGTGACGGTGCCGCCGGTGCCATAGCCCGTCACCACGTAATCCAGCCGGTGCCCGGCGAAATCGCCGACGATCTCGCGGGCGGTCGTCGATTCGTGGATGTCGGCATTGGCCCCGGTCTCGAACTGGCGGGCCAGGAACCAGCCATGTGCCTGCGCCAGCTCGACGGCCTTGTTATACATCCCGGTGCCCTTCTCGGCCCGGGGGGTCAGCACCACCCTGGCCCCCAGCATCCGCATCAGCCGCCGCCGCTCGACCGAGAAGCTGTCGGCCATGGTGACGACCAGCGGATAGCCCTTCTGGGCGCAGACCATGGCGAGGCCGATGCCGGTATTGCCGCTGGTCGCCTCCACCACCGTCTGCCCGGGCCGCAACTCGCCCGAGCGTTCCGCCGCCTCGATGATGTTCAGCGCCAGCCGGTCCTTGACCGAGCCGGCGGGGTTGAAGAACTCCGCCTTGACGTAGAGGTCCACCCCCTCCGGCGCCAGGTTGTTGATGCGGATCGCCGGGGTGTCGCCCACCGTGTCGAGGATGCTGTCGTAAAGCCGCCCACGGCCCGAAGTCGTCCTGATAGCCTGCGTCATGATCCGCCTCCCTTGCTGCGCATGCGGCCATCATAGCCTGCCGGGTGGCGGAATGCGCGAACGAATCGCGCGCGGCGGGGCCGCAGGGGTATTTGTTCAACAGAGAAGACGGCAGGCGAAGGCGGCGAGGACCGGAGCACATTCCCTTCCGCACCGCCTTGCGCCAGAATGCGGCCATCACGCCCCGGAGGACGACCATGACAGCAGCACCGCCCCCCCTTTCGCAACTGGTCGCCGATGGGCGCCAAGCCCTTCTCGGCTGGGCCGAGCTAGCCGATCCGATGATCGCCGGGATGATGGCGCGGGCCGGCTTCGACGCGATCCTGCTGGATGCGCAGCACGGGTTCCATAACGAGGCCACGGTCGTGGCCGGGATCACCGAGGCCGCGCTCTGCGGCAAGCCGGCACTGGTGCGGGTGGCGGTCGGCGCCTATCCCCTTGCCGCGCGCATGCTGGATTACGGCGCCGCCGGGGTGGTCGCGCCGATGATCAACACCGCCGAGGACGCAAGCCGCTTCGTGACTGAGGTCAAGTATCCGCCGCTGGGCGGCCGCAGCTGGGGGCCGACGCGGGCGATGCAGATCCAGCGGCAGACCGATCCGCAGGCATTCCTGGCCGAGCAGAACGCCCGCTGCGCCGCCATCGCCATGATCGAGACCCGAAGCGCCATGGACAATCTGGATGCGATCCTTGCCGTCGAGGGGCTGGACGGGGTGCTGATCGGTCCGGGCGATCTGTCGATCGGCCTGTCCGGCGGCAGGCTGGATCCGGTCGGGACGCAGGTCTCGCAGGCGATCGCGACGATCCTGCAAGCGGCCCGGCGAAATGGCAAGCTGGCCTGCGCCTTTGCCGGCACGCAGGAGCGCGCAGCGGACATGGTCGCGCTGGGGTTCGATTTCACCACCGTGGGCTATGATGCGAAGCTGATCGGCGATGCCTTCGGCAGCGCCGTCGCCTCTGTGCGTGGGAGAGTGGATCGGCCGGGTTGATCGCCCGGCAAACCCGCGCCCGGATGATGGCGCGACCGGGCCGGCATGCGCGCAAAGCCGCATCCCCGCCCCAAAGGGCCAGGACGATGCGGATCCCTGCAAGGCCTGGGCCGCGCACCACCCTGCACTCGCCCGAGGTGTTTGCCAAAGACATGCGCTGGAAGCTGGATTACGCGAACATCCGCAGCAAGACCCCGCAGGAGATCGCGGCGCTGATGCAAGAGGCCGAAGACGCCCGCCTCCTCGCACGGCAGGTTCGCGAACAGACCATGCCGAACGCCTGATGCCGGCCGGACCCTCCGCCCGGCACATCGGGCGGGCTTTCCGATCCACCGCCTGTCATCCGCCCGGCCCGGCCCCGTCGTCCGGGTCGATGCCGGCCTCGATCGCCTCGGCCACCAGCTGCTGCAGCGTCCAGATATAATCGTCGTGGATGCCGCTCTCGGCCAGCCCCCGCACCGTGCGCAGCAGATATTCCGCCCCCGACCCGGCCGCCCCCGCCGCGCGGGCCAGCCGGTGCGCCTGCTCGGCGATGCTCAGCTCGGCCAGCCGGGTGCCGACCGGACCGGCATAGAAGGTCAGCGCCTCCTCGCGCCCGCGCTCGGTCTCGACCGTGATCCAGCAGGCATTGGCGGACAGCTCATGCGCGACCAGCTCGCGCCGCAGGACGGCGCGCAGCGACTGCGCCTCGGTGCCCTCGGCGATATCGAGGACCAGCCCCTCGCAACGCCCGCCGGGGGCGAGGGCGAGCATCAGCCCCGGCCGCTCGGGACTGCCGCGGAAATGGTCGAGCGAGATCGAGAAGGCCCGGTGCCAGCCGATGGCGGCGGCGCGGCGGCGCCCCCCGACCGCGAAGCCGGGATTCCAGATCAGCGAGCCATAGGCGAAGACCGGGATCGGCTGCGGCCGGCCCCGCGTCAGCCTGTCGGCCAGCACGTCGAGGTCGTCGTCATCGAGCATCCGCCAGTCGGGGTTGTGCAACGGCCCCTCGGCGGCGGGGGCGATGCGGGCGAGATGGGCGTCGGACAGCAGGATGGGGCGGCGATGGGGCATCGGATCTCGGGCGTGGCTTCTCCCGCGCAAGGGTTCCCCCGATGGCGCGGCGGGTCAACCCCCCGGAGCGGCCCTTCCACGGCGCGCGGTCGCGGTTGC
>JBDHSR010000290.1:0-4691 GCA_039808305.1 Gemmobacter sp.
TGGATCTGGGGGTCCCCCGTTCGAGCCGGGGAGTCGGTACCATCAAAGCCCTGTTTCGACAGGGCTTTTTGTTTTTCCGATATGGCGCGCGGGTTGGGGTGGCCGGATGGCGGTCCTGCCGCCGGATGCGCGGCATGGTGGGGTCGGCATCGCGCTTGCGGAAACCGGGATCGCGGATATGCGCCACGAAGCGCCTGACGGCGCCCGGACCCGCTGCCGCCGGAGGCGGGCACAGGACCCAAGGGTTGCTTGCGAAGGCAAGGGGCGCCGGCCGGCGCCGGCGTCCCGCTCAGTAGTCGTCGCCCCCGGCTTGCCAGGGCTGCGCCAGATTGCCGAAGCGGGTGAAGCGGCCCTCGAACGACAGCTCCACCGTGCCGATCGGCCCGTGGCGCTGCTTGCCGAGGATGACCTCGGCCTTGCCATGCACCCGCTCGGCCTTCTCCATCCATTCGGGGAAGCGCGGATCGTCCTCCGGCGGCTTCAGCCGCTCGTGGTAATATTCGTCGCGATAGACGAACATCACCACATCGGCGTCCTGCTCGATGGAGCCGGATTCGCGCAGGTCGGACAGTTGCGGCCGCTTGTCGTCGCGGCTTTCCACCGTCCGCGACAGCTGGGACAGCGCGATCACCGGGATGTTCAGTTCCTTGGCGATGGCCTTCAGCCCTTGGGTGATCTCCGAAACCTCCTGCACCCGGTTGGTCTCGCCCCGCCCGGTGCCCTTCAGAAGCTGGAGATAGTCCACCATCAGCACGTCGAGCCCATGGGTCCGCTTCAGCCGCCGCGCCCGCGCCGCGACCTGGCTGATCGGCAGGGCCGGCGTGTCGTCGATATAGAGCGGGCAGGATTCCAGCGATTTCGCCGCCTCGACGAAGCGGCGGAACTCGGTCTCGGTCATGTCGCCGCGCCGGATCTGTTCCGATGGCACTTCCGAGGCTTCCGACAGGATCCGCGCCGCAAGCTGCTCGGCGCTCATCTCCAGCGAGAAGAAGCCGACGCAGCCGCCCTCCACCGCGCCCTCCGAGCCGTCCGGCTTGCGGCCGCGCTTGTAGGCCTTGGCGATGTTGAAGGCGATGTTGGTCGCGAGCGAGGTCTTGCCCATCGAGGGCCGCCCGGCGAGGATGATGAGGTCGGAAGGGTGCAGCCCGCCCATCTTGCGGTCCAGATCGACCAGCCCGGTCGAGGTGCCGGCAAGGCCGCCGCCGCGCTGATAGGCGGCATTGGCCGAGTTCACCGCCTCGGTCACCGCTTTCAGGAAGGACTGGAAGCCGCGCTCGGCCACGCCCTGCTCGCCCAGCTTGTAAAGCCGCTGCTCGGCCTCGGTGATCTGCTCGCGCGGCTCGGAGGCGAGATCGACCTTGGCGGCCCGCGCGGAAATATCGCGCCCCAGCCCGATCAACTCGCGCCGCACCGCGAGGTCGTAGATCATCTGCGCATAGTCGCGCGCCGCGAAGGCGCTGATCGCGGCGCCCGCCAGCCGCACCAGATAGGCCGGCCCGCCCAGTTCCTTCAGCCCCGCGTCGTCTTCAAGAAAGGCTTTGAGCGTCACCGGAGATGCGAGGGCGTTCTTCTGGATCCGCGCCGCCGCGATCTCGAAGATGCGCTGATGGACGGGATCGTAGAAATGCTCGGCCCGCACCAGCGCCGCGATACGGTCATAGGTGTCGTTGTTGGTCAGGATCGCGCCGAGCAACTGCTGCTCGGCCTCGATATTGTGCGGCATCCCCTCGTCTTCGGCCGCCATGGTGCCCGGCTTCAGCGCCGTGATCTCGTTCATCTTGCCCGCCCGTGTTCTGCAAGCCTCCGCGATAGCCCGCCTCCGCCCGTCCCGCAACAGGGACATGTCTGTGGAGAAACCCGGTGATAACCGCGATGGCCGGTGGTTCGTTTTCTGTCATCCTACCATATCTGGTAGGGTCTGCGCAGGGAAATCCGCCGCTCCGCACGGGGCGGCGATTCGGGCGGCGGGTTTTCCCCAATCCGCCCACAGGCGACGCCCGCATCTGCGCACCGTTCCGCCGAAGGGGTCAGCCCCGCCGCGCCGCCTGCCAGCCGCGCGGGTCTTTGAGGAAATCCTCCACCCCCGCCAGCGTCTCGGCATCGAAGGCGCCCTGCGCCCGCGCCTCGGCCAGCATGTCCCACCAGGTGCAGAGATGCAGGAGCTTCACGCCATGCTCCGCCAGCCGCGCCTCGGTCTCGGGGAAGATGCCGTAATAGAAGATCACCGCCGTCCAGCCGCAGCCCGCCCCGGTCTCGCGGATCGCGTCGACGAAGCTCAGCTTCGAGCCGCCATCGGTGGTCAGATCCTCGACCAGCAGCACCCGCTGCCCCTCGGTCATCGCGCCCTCGATCCGGGCGTTGCGGCCATAGCCCTTGGGCTTTTTCCGCACATAGCTCATCGGCAGGCCCAGCCGCTCGGCCACCAGCGCGGCGAAGGGGATGCCCGCCGTCTCGCCGCCGGCGATATTGTCGAACGCCTCGAACCCCGCCTCGCGCATGATGGTCACCGCGAGGAAATCCATCAGAGTCGCGCGGATGCGCGGATAGGAGATCAGCTTGCGGCAGTCGATATAGGTCGGCGAGGGCAGGCCGGAGGCCAGGGTGAACGGCTCGCGCGCGTTGAAATGCACCGCGCCGATCTCCAGAAAGGCGCGGGCGGTGAGGCGGGCGATCTCCTCTTTCGGGGGGAAGGCGGTCGGGATCATCGGTTCGGTCCTTGTGCTTGCGGCTTCAACCTGAGCCAAATACCCCCGCTGGAGGCTGCGACGGCGCCGTCAGCCGCTCCGCGGGGGGTATTTCCATCAGGTTGAAATCAGCTTTCCACCACCCAATGCAGCGGGAAGCCGGGGTTGAAGACGGTGACGGGGCCGGCCTCGGTGAAGATCTTCTCCGGATAGGCGTGGGGGGTGTCGTGCCTGACCAGCCGGATGCGGGTGTCGTTCGGGGGCAGGCGGTAGAAGGCGGGGCCGTTGAGGCTGGCGAAGGCCTCCAGCCGGTCGAGCGCGCCTTCCTCCTCGAAGACATGGGCGAGGCAGGACATGGTGTTGGTGGCGGTGAAGCAGCCGGCGCAGCCGCAGGCATGTTCCTTCAGCGCGTCGACATGCGGCGCGCTGTCGGTGCCGAGGAAGAAGCAGGGCGCGCCGGAGGTGGCGGCCTCGCGCAGCGCCAGCCGGTGATGTTCGCGCTTGGCGACCGGCAGGCAGTAGTAATGCGGCTTGATGCCGCCGACGAGGATATGGTTGCGGTTGATGATCAGGTGATGCGTGGTGATCGTCGCCGCCAGATCGGGGCCGCCGGCGCGGGCATAGGCCACGCCCTCGGCGGTGGTGATATGTTCCATCACCACCCGCAGGCCCGGCGTCGCGCGGCGGATCGGGTCGAGCACGGTGTCGATGAACACCGCCTCGCGGTCGAAGATGTCGACCTCGGCCGTGGTCACCTCGCCATGGGTGCAGAGCGGCAGGCCGATCTCGGCCATCGCCTCCAGCACGCCGCGCACGCGGTCGAAGTCGCGCACGCCGGACTGGCTGTTGGTGGTGGCGCCGGCCGGGTAGAGCTTCACCGCCTTGACGAGGCCGCTTTCGGCGGCGGCGCGGACATCGGCCGGGTCGGTCTCCTCGGTGAGGTAGAGGGTCATCAGCGGTTCGAACGCGGCGCCCTCGGGCAGCGCGGCGCGGATGCGGTCGCGATAGGCGGCGGCCTGCGCCCCGGTCACCACCGGCGGCACCAGGTTCGGCATCACGATGGCGCGGCCGAAATGGCGGGCGGTTTCCGGCAGCACGCCATGCAGCATCGCGCCGTCGCGCAGATGCAGGTGCCAGTCGTCGGGGCGGCGGAGGGTGAGGCTCTGGGTCATGCCCTGCCGCTAGCGCAACGGGGTGGATTCTGCCAGCGGATTTTCCTTTTCCCGGCGGCCGCGGCAAGGCAGGATCGGCGGAAACGGGGAGGATGCGATGACGCTTTATCATGGCGGCTGCCAATGCGGCGCGGTGCGGTTCCGGGTCGAGGCCAGCCTCGATCATCCGGTGATCTGCAACTGTTCGCGCTGCCGCAGGCTGGGCTCGGTGCTGGTCTTCGCGCCGCGCGGCGATTTCGTGCTGGAGCGGGGCGAGGACAGCCTGACCGAGTTCCGCTTCAACCGCGAGGTGATCCGGCATCTGTTCTGCAAGACCTGCGGCATCCAGAGCTTTTCCTTCGGCACCGCGCCGGACGGGGCCGAGATGGCGGCGGTGAACGCCAATTGCCTCGACGGGGTGGATGGGCGGGCGCTGGCGGCGCGGGCGGTGGCCTATGACGGGGCGGCGGCATGAGGGGGCTGGCGCTGGCGCTGCTGTTCGCCACGCCCGTGGCGGCGCAGGAGGTGGATTGCGCCAATGCGGTGGCGCAGATGGAGCTGACGTATTGCGCCGAGCAGGACTGGATGCGCGCCGATGCCGATCTGAACGCCGCCTATGGCCCGGCGCGCCAGGCGATGCAGCGGATCGACGCCGATCTGCCGGAGGCCGAGAGGGGGGCCGAGGCGCAGCTGAAGGCGGCGCAGCGGGCTTGGATCGCCTTCCGCGACGCGGGCTGCACGGCGGAGGGCTACCGGATGCATGGCGGCTCGGCCGAGCCGATGGTGATCTATGCCTGCCGGGCGCGGTTGACCGAGGCGCGGGTGGCGGATCTGCGGGATTTGGCGGCCGAGTGAG
>JBDHSR010000291.1:0-4683 GCA_039808305.1 Gemmobacter sp.
GGGGCGGCGGCCCTGGCGGAACAGCTCCCAGCGCAGGTCCTTGATGTCCTCGCCGTAATGGCGGCGGATCGAGGGGTCGCGGATCCTGCGCGCCGCCGCGGCCAGCGCCTTGTCGAGCGCGGCCTTGCGCTCGGGGCTGTCGAAGACCCGGCCCTCGGTCTCGCGCCGCCAGAGCAGGCTCACCATCGGCACGGCGGCGTCCAGCACCTCCTGCATGGCGGGGGCGCCCTTCTGTTTCAGCAGGTCGTCGGGGTCGAGGCCCTGCGGCAGCACCGCGAAGCGCAGCCCCTGCCCCGCCTCCAGCATCGGCAGCGCCAGGTCGATCACCCGCAGCGCCGCGCGCTGGCCCGCCGCGTCGCCGTCGAGCGTGATGACCGGCTCGGGCGAGATCCGCCACATCAGGCGCAACTGGTCCTCGGTGATCGCGGTGCCGAGGGGGGCGACGGCGGCGGTGAAGCCGGCCTCGGCCAGCGCGATCACATCCATATAGCCCTCGGCCACGATCAGCGGCCGGCCCTTGCCCGCCGCCTCGCGCGCCGGGCCGTGATTGAACAGGTTGCGGCCCTTGTCGAACAGCTCGGTCTCCGGCCCGTTGAGGTATTTCGCCCGCGCATTGGGATCGAGCGAGCGCCCGCCAAGGCTGATCGCCCGCCCCCGCGCGTCGCGGATCGGAAAGATCACCCGCGCCCGGAAGCGGTCGTAAAGACTGCCATCCTCGCCCTTGGCGATCATGCCGGAGGCGACCATCAGCTCGGGCGTCACCCCCTTGGCCTTCAGCGCATCGAGCAGCGCGTGGCGGCTGTCCGGCGCCCAGCCGATCTCCCAGCGGTCCTGCGCCTCGGGGCCGAGGCGGCGCTTCTGCGTCAGGTAATCGCGCGCCGCCTGGCCGCCGCCCATCCGCAGTTGCAGGCGGTAGAACTTCACCGCCTCCTCCATCACCTCGGCGAGTTGGGTGCGCCGGTCGGCCTTCTGCGCCGCCTGCGGATCGCGCGCCGGCATCGGCATCCCGGCCTCGCGCGCCAGCACCTCCACCGCCTCCATGAAGCCGAGATTCTCGGTCTCCTTCACGAAGGTCAGCACATCGCCCTTCGCATGGCAGCCGAAGCAGTAATAGAATCCCTTGCGGTCATCGACATGGAAGGAGGCGGATTTCTCCTGGTGGAACGGGCATGGCGCCCAGAAATCGCCCTTGGCCTGGTTGGACTTGCGCATGTCCCACACGACCTTGCGCCCCACGACGCTGGAGAGCGAGACGCGGGTGCGAAGCTCGTCGAGGAATCCGGGCGGCAGGGACATGCGGTCTATATCGGGTCTGGGCGCCGCGAAGTCCAGTGGCTTGCGCGGAAGGGGCAGCCGGTCCCGCCGCCGCCCCGAGGATGTTTCGCCGGAAGGGCGGCGCTCAGCCGCAGAGGTCGCGGATCACCCGGTGGAAGGCGCGGGCGCCGAGCGGGATCAGGCTGTCGGGGAAATCGTAATCCGGGTTGTGCAGCGCGGGGCTGGCCTCGCCCGCGCCGAGCCAGGCCATGGCGCAGCGGGCGCTGGCCTTGAAGCGGCCGAAATCCTCCGAGGCGCGCAGCGGCTCGCCCTGGATCAGCGGCAGGCCCTCCGCCGCGATGGCGGCGCGGAAGAGCCGCGTCGCCTCGGCGTCGTTGGTGCCGGCGGCGAAATCGTCGTGCCAGTCATGGGCGACGGTCAGGCCATCCTCGGCGGCGGCTTCCGCGGCGAGCGCCAGCGCCTCGGCCTGCAGCGCCGCCATGCGGTCGTCGGTCAGCGTGCGCAGGGTGGCGTGCAGCGTGGCCTCGCCGGGGGTGATGCCGAAGACCGGCTCGCCCATGCGGATATGGGTCAGGGTGACGAGGCGGAACTCCGGCGCAAGATCGCCGCCCCGCCCCAGCGCCGCAAGGCCGGGGATCAGGCGCGACAGCGCCATGGCGGGCGAGACGCCCTTGTGCGGCTCCGCCGCATGCGAGGTGCGCCCGGTGAGCCGGAGCCGCAGCCCGACGGAAGCGCAACTGTTCGGCCCCGGCTCCAGCGCGAAGCGGCCCTCGGGCAGGCCCGGCAGGTTGTGCAGCGAGAAGGCCCAGTCCGGCGCGATCTCGGAAAACCGCGGATCGGCGATCACCGCGGCGGCGCCGGAGCCGTCTTCCTCGGCCGGCTGGAACAGCAGCACCACCTCGCCCCGCGCGGGGCGCCTGCGGCCCATCAGCCGGGCCAGCCCGGCGAGGATCGTGGCATGGCCGTCATGGCCGCAGAGATGGCCCTTGCCCGGAACGGCGGAGCGCCACGGATGATCCGACACTTCCTCGATCGGCAGCGCGTCCAGTTCGGCGCGGATCATCACGCGCGGGCCGGGCTCTGCCCCGCGATAGACCAGCGCGAGACCATGGCCGCCGAGGCCGGTCAGCACATGGTCGGGCCGGGTATCGGCGGTGAAGGCGCCGAGGGCGGCGGCCGTCGCCGCCTCCTGCCCCGAGACCTCGGGCGCGGCATGGAGCGCGCGGCGCAGCGCGGTCAGCTCCGCGATGTCGGCATTGGTCAGCATCAGCGCAGCGCCTGCCGCGCGGCGAGGCGCTGCATCGCCTCGGCGATCTCGGCCCAGGCGCTGCGCGCCATGGAGCGGAACACCATGACCTCGAACCCGCTTTCCAGCCGCATCAGCACCGCGTTCATGTGGTTGAGCGGCGCGCGGGCCGCCCGGCCCGGCGGGAAGGCCGCAAGCCGCAGGTCGAGCGGCACGAGACGCATCAGCGCCTCCGCCGCCATCGGCCCTTCCAGCCGCAGCCCGGCCCAGCCATCGGATTGATCGGTGATCGCCGCCGCCTCGGTGGCCAGGGCCGCGTTGATCAGGAAGGCCTGGTCGCGCCCGGTCCAGACGATGCGGGTAGCGCCCTTCACCGCCAGCGTGTTCGGCGCGGGAAAGCCGAGGCCCAAGGGCTTCAGCGCCTTGGCCAGCGCCTTTTCCTGCCCCGCGAAGGGCGCGACCGACAGGATGCTGTCATAGACCACCTCGGACAGCGACAGCGCGCCATGGGTGACGGGCCAGAGGCCGGAAAGCGGGGTCTTGGCGATGAGTTCAGGCACGCAGCTTCACCCCTTCCCTGTCATGGAACACCGGATCGCAGACCTCGCAGAGCACGTCGATCCCGCGCAGATGGTCGACCAGCCGCACCGTCTGGCCATGGCGGGCGCGGCCGTCCTTGAGGAACCCCAGCGCCAGCCAGCTTTTCAGCGTCGGCGACCAGCAGACCGAGGTCGTGTAACCCTGATCGTTCACCCGCTCCACCGCCTCGCCCGGAACGAAAAGATGCGCCCCGGCGGTCAGCTCCTGCTCGGGGTCGAGCGGGCGCAGGCCCACCATCTGCTCGCGCTCGGGGCCCAGAAGGCCGGGGCGGCGACTCGCCGCCTTGCCGATGCAATCCTTGGCGGCGACCATCCGCTCCATCCCCAGATCGAAGGCGGTGACCCGGCCATGGATCTCGGCATGGGTGAGGAAACCCTTCTCGATCCTCAGCACGTTCAGCGCCTCCATCCCGTAGGCGCCGCCGCCCATCGTCTCGGCCCGCGCCAGCAGGTCGCGGAACAGCGCCTCGCCATGGCGCGCCGGCACCGCGATCTCGTAACCCTGCTCGCCCGAGAAGGAGATACGGAAAAGCCGCCCCTTCACCCCCTGCACGCCGACATCGGCGCAGCCCATGAAGGGCAGATCCGGCATCGCGTCCAGCACCGAGGCCAGCAGCGCCCGCGCCTTCGGCCCCGCCACCGCGAATTGCGCCCAAGCCTCGGTGACCGAGATGAAGCGCAGGTCCCAATCGGCGCAGAAGGCCTGATGCACGAAATCCAGATGCCGCATCACCTGCCCGGCGGCGGCGGTGGTGGTGGTCATCAGGTAATGCGCCTCGCCCAGCCGCGCCGTGGTGCCGTCATCCATCACATGCCCGTCCTCGCGCAGCATGATGCCGTAACGGACGCGGCCCACCGGCAGCGTGGAGAAGGTATTGGCATAGACCAGATCGAGGAAACGCGCGGCATCCGTCCCCTGAAGGTCGATCTTGCCGAGGGTCGAGACATCGCAGATCCCGACCGCCTCGCGCACCATGCGCACCTCGCGGTCGCAGGCGTCGCGCCAGGTCGCCTCGCCGGGGCGCGGGAAATAGGACGGGCGATACCAGAGCCCGGCCTCGATCATCGGCGCGCCGCGCTCCAGGCTCGCCTGATGCGAGGTGAGGAAACGCTGCGGCGCGAAGCCCGCGCCGCGCCCGCCCGCCCCCATCGCGGCGATGGAAACCGGCGTATAGGGCGGGCGGAAGGTGGTGGTGCCGGTCTCGGCGATGGCGCGGCCGGTGGCGTCGGCCAGCACCGCCAGCGCCGCGACATTGGAGTTCTTGCCCTGATCCGGCGCCATGCCCTGCGTGGTATAGCGCTTCATATGCTCGACCGAGGCGAAATTCTCCTGCGCGGCGAGCTTCACGTCCTTCACCGTCACGTCATTGGCGAAATCGAGCCAGGCCCGCGCCCAGCGCCCGCCGGTGCCCGGCACCGACCAGAGCGGCTCGATGGCATAGGGCGCGTCCTCCGCCGCCGGCAGGCGCAGGCCGGGGGCCTTGCGCCCCAGCGCCTCCAGCGCCTCGCGCGCGGCGCGCTGGCCGGAGGCGAGGCAGCCGGCGGTGGACATCACGCCCGCCG
>JBDHSR010000292.1:0-4672 GCA_039808305.1 Gemmobacter sp.
GGTCATCGACAACCATCCGGTGCGGGTGATCGCCAAGACCGGGACGCTGAACTTCACCGCCGGGCTTGCCGGATACATCCTGCCGCCGGGCGGGCGGTTGCTGGAATCCACCATCGTCGGCGCCGATGCGCGCCGCCGCGCCGCGCTGCCGCCCGAGGCGCGCGAGGCGCCGGAGGGCGGGCAGGCCTGGCAGAAGCGGGCGCGGCGCCTGCAGGCGCGGCTGATCGCGCGCTGGGCCGGGCTCTACGCCTGATGCGACGGAAATGCGCTTGATCCGGGCGCGCCCGGGTGGAACAGTCCGCGCGGCGGATGACAGGGGGATGGATTGCGCAGGCTTCTCGGCGTCGCGGTGCTGGCGGTCGGGCTCGGGGTGATCGGGGCCGGGCCGGTGCGCGACCGCGCGCTGGCGATGCAGGAACGCATCGCCGCCGAGGCGGCAGGGGCGGTGGCCGGATCGGTGCATGGCGTGCAGACCGAGGTGTCGGGGCGCGACATCCATGTCGCGGGCCTCGCCGACAGCGAGGCGGAGCGGCAGGCGCTGCTGGCCGCGCTCGACGCCGCGCCGGGGCGGCGGGTGCTGCGCGGCCGGCTGGAGATCCTCGCCGCGGCCGCGCCCTACGACACCTGGATCGCCAAGGCCGAGGGCGGCGCGCTGACCGCCTCCGGCCATGTGCCGAGCGAGCGGGCGCGGGCGGAACTGGCGCCGGCCCTGGGCGAGGCGGCCTCGGCGCTGGAACTCGCCTCGGGCGCGCCGGAGGGGCATCCGGCGCTGGTCGCGGCGGCGATCGCGGCGCTCGGCCCGATGATCGAGGGCGAGGCGCGGGTCAGCGACGGAAGGCTCGTGCTGCGGGGCGAGGTGCTGGGGCCGGAGCAGCGCGACGCGGTGCTGGCGGCCCTGCCGCCGGGCGTGGCGCCGGATCTGGCGCTGCGCGACGACGGCACGCCGCCGGACTGGCGGCTCGATTACACGGCGGCGGCGGGGGGTGTGCTGCGCGGCAAGCTGCCGCGCGGTTTCGATCCCGCCGCATTGGCGCGCGAGATCGGCCTGCGCCGGATCGGCAGCGAGGCGGCGCAGGCGCTGCTCGGCCCCGAGGCCGGGCCGCCGCCGGCGATCTTCGCCACCCTGCGGCCCTGGCTCGCGGAGCTGGAGACGCTGGAGGTCGCGGTGGCGCCGGGCGGGGTGACGGTGCGGATGGGCTTCGGCGCCGGCAACGATCCGCTGAAACTGGAGCAGCGGCTGGGGCCTTTGTTCGGCCCCGATGTGGCGCTGGAGGTGGGTCTCGTGCGGGCCGAGGCGGAGGAGGGGGCGACCCGGATCAACGCCGCCAGCCGGGCGCTGGAGCGGTTGAGCCGGGGGTACTGGCTGCCCGCGCCGGATTTCCCGGCGACCCCGGCCGATTGCGGGGCGCAGACGACAGCGGCGTTGAGGGATGGCGCCATCGCCTTCGTGCCGGGAAGCGACCGTTTCGGCGCCGACGCGCCGCGCGGCTTGAACCGGCTGGCCTCGGTGCTCATTCCCTGCACGCGGGCGGGATTGCGGGCCGAGATCGGTGCGCATGTCGATGCCTCGGGCCTGCCGCTCGCCGATCAGGCGCTGAGCCAGAGGCAGGCCGAGGCGGTGCGGGCGGCGCTGGTGGCGCGCGGCGTGGCGGAGGCGACGCTCCGCCCGCGCGGCTATGGCGCCTTGCAGCCGGTGGCCGATACCGCCACGGCTTCGGGACGCGCGATGAACCGGCGCGTCACCGTGCTCTGGTCGCGATAGGGGGCGGCGATGTTCGAGAACTGGGGATTTCTGCTGGGCGAGATGCGCGGGCTGCTGGCGGTCGCCGCCGCGCTCGGGCTCGGGGCGGGCTGGCTGATCTGGGGCGGCCGCGCCGCGCCGCCGGCTGCGGAACCCGACCCGGAAACCGCCCGTCTGCGCACGGCGCTGGAGGCGGAGGGGCAGCGCGCCCGGGCGCTGGAGGCGCGCCTCGCGGCGCTGGAGACGGCTGCGCCGCCCGGCGATGGCGGCGAGTCCCGCGCGCCCGGTCCGGCGGATGCGGGGATGGCGGGCGATGGTCCGCCCGAGGACGCGGAGGCCGCGCCGGATCCCGTGAGGATGGTGGCTGCGGTTGCCGTTTCCCCGGAGGTGGCGGATGCTCCGGTCGATGCCGCGCCGGGGGACGGGACGGACGATCTGACCCGGATCCGGGGGATCGGCCCGAAACTCGCCGCCTTGCTCGACGGGCTCGGCATCCGTCGCTTCGAGCAGATCGCCGGCTGGAGCGACGAGGATCTCGCGCGGATCGACGCGCGGCTGGACGGTTTCCGCGGCCGCGCCGCGCGCGACGGCTGGGTGGAACAGGCGCGCCGCATCGTGGCCGAGCGCGACGGCGGGGGAGCTTGAGAGGATCGCTTGCGTCCGGGGGACAAGTGGCGGCGCCCGGACGGGAAGGGCGCTGCGCGGGTTTCGGGACGGCCGGGTGAAATCTATGGGAGTGCCGTGGAGGGCCGCCCCCCTCTGGTTCCGCTCAGGGCTGGAGGTGGCGCACCCGCGTGCCCCATTCGATCGCAGCGGCGTGCAGGCGGTCGATGTTCAGCTCGTGCCGGATCTCCTCCAGCATGCGCAATTCGGGATCGGTATGGCGGCCATCGGCCGTCACCACGTCGCAGGCCAGCGCGTAGGCGGTCTCGTAGAGCCGTTCCGGCAGGGCCTCGCGGATCAGGCCGAACAGGGCGTCCAGCCCCTCCTCCTCCTCGAACAGGTCGAACACGGTCTGGCTGACCCGGCGCATCCGGTCGGCGTCGTAGCCGGCGAAGACCGGCATGTGGTTCACCATGCGGTTGATCGCCACCAGCTCCGCCGTGCGCATGTTCTCGTCCGAGGCGGAGGCGGCGATCATCACCGCGACCAGCGCGTCCTGCGGCGAAAGGGAGGGGGGCGTATCGGGCACGGCGGGGTTCCTTGTCTGTCTTGCCGGGCCGAGAATATTGACGCGCGGCGGGGGCGGCAATAGGAGAGGCGGGTTCCGCGCGGGCAAGGGGTCCGCGCCCGAGACAAGGATGCGCCGATGTCCGCCCTTCGTGACGCCGCGATGAAATCGAAAGCCTGGCCCTTCGAGGAGGCCCGGAAGATTCTCAAGCGGTACGAGAAGAAGGCGCCGGAAAAGGGCCATGTGCTGTTCGAGACCGGCTATGGCCCCTCGGGCCTGCCGCATATCGGCACCTTCGGCGAGGTGGCGCGCACCACGATGATCCGCCGCGCCTTCGAGGTGATCAGCGACATTCCGACGCGGCTGATCTGCTTTTCCGACGATGTGGACGGGATGCGGAAAGTGCCGGAGAACGTGCCCAATCAGGATCTGCTGCGGGCCAATATCCAGAAGCCGCTGACCGCGGTCCCCGATCCTTTCGGCGAATACGAGAGCTTCGGCGCGCATAACAACGCCATGCTGCGCCGCTTCCTCGACACCTTCGGTTTCGAATACGAGTTCATCAGCGCGACCGAGTTCTACAAGTCCGGCCGCTTCGACGACACGCTGCGGCTGGCCACTGAGCGCTATGACGCCATCATGGCGATCATGCTGAAATCGCTGCGCGAGGAGCGCCAGCAGACCTATAGCTGCTTCCTGCCGATCCACCCGGAGACCGGCCGCGTGCTTTATGTGCCGATGAAGAACGTCGATCCGGTGAACCACACCATCACCTTCGACGACGAGGACGGGCGCGAATGGACGCTGCCCGTCACCGGCGGCCATGTGAAGCTGCAATGGAAGCCGGATTTCGGCGCGCGCTGGGCCGCGCTCGATGTCGATTTCGAGATGTATGGCAAGGATCACTCCACCAATACCCCGATCTATGACGGCATCTGCGAGGTGCTGGGCGGCCGCAAGCCCGAGCATTTCACCTATGAGCTGTTCCTCGACGAACACGGCCAGAAGATCTCGAAATCCAAGGGCAACGGGCTGACCATCGACGAATGGCTGAGCTATGCGGCCTCGGAAAGCCTGTCCTATTTCATGTATCAGAAGCCCAAGACGGCGAAGCGGCTGTGGTGGGACGTGATCCCGCGCGCGGTGGACGAATACCACCAGCAGCTCCGCGCCTATCCGGCGCAGGATGTCGAGGCGCGGGTGAACAATCCGGTCTGGCACATCCATGGCGGCAACCCGCCGGAGTCGAAGATGGTGGTGCCGTTCTCGATGCTGCTCAACCTCGCCTCGGTGGCGGGGGCGCAGGATGCCAAGGGGCTCTGGGGCTTCATCAGGCGCTATGCGCCGGAGGCGAGCCCGGAGGGCAACCCCGATCTCGACGCGGCGGCGGGCTATGCGGTGCGCTATTTCAACGACAAGATCGCGCCGACGCGGGTGTTCCGCCTGCCCGACGCGCGCGAGCGGGCGGCGATGCTCGATCTGCGGGCGCGGCTGGCCGACTGGCAGGGCGGGCTCGACGACGAGGCGTTGCAGAGCATGGTCTTCGCGGTGGGCAAGGAGCACGGGTTCGAGCCGCTGCGCGACTGGTTCAAGGCGCTTTACGAGGTGCTGCTGGGCGCCTCGGACGGCCCGCGCTTCGGCGGCTTCATCGCGCTTTACGGGGTGGACGAGACCATCGCGCTGATCGACCGGGCGCTGGCTGGCGAACTGGCGGGCTGAGGCGCGGGGACCCTCGCAAATTCCCGCTAAGGAACTTGCAG
>JBDHSR010000293.1:0-4642 GCA_039808305.1 Gemmobacter sp.
AAGCGCGAGCCGTCGACCACCCGGGCGATGACCTCGCGGATGTCGTAGGGGGTGCGCAGGTCGGCCGGCACCACGCCGAGGATCTCCTCGGGGTCGTAAGCCGGGTCCTCGGGCGCCTGCCATTGCACCGTGGCGGGCTTGGCGCGGTTCAGATGGCCCACCGCCCGGCGGGCGAGCGCGAGGGCATGGGCGTCGTCCTCGGCCAGATAATCCGCCACGCCGGAGAGCCGGGTATGCACGTCGCCGCCGCCCAGATCCTCGGCGCTGACCACCTCGCCGGTCGCCGCGCGCACCAGGGGGGGGCCGGCGAGGAAGATGGTGCCCTGCTCCTTCACGATGATCGTCACGTCCGACATCGCGGGCACATAGGCCCCGCCGGCGGTGCAGGACCCCATGACGACGGCGATCTGCGCGATGCCCTCGGCGCTCATCCGCGCCTGGTTGTAGAAGATGCGACCGAAATGGTCGCGGTCGGGGAACACCTCGTCCTGATTGGGCAGGTTCGCGCCGCCGCTATCGACCAGATAGACGCAGGGCAGCCGGCATTCCTGCGCGATCTCCTGCGCGCGCAGGTGCTTCTTCACCGTCATCGGGTAATAGGTGCCGCCCTTCACGGTGGCGTCGTTGCAGACCACCATGACCTCCTGCCCCATCACCCGGCCGATGCCGGCGATCAGGCCCGCGCAGGGGGCGGCGCCGTCATAGAGGCCATGCGCGGCGGTGGCGCCGATCTCCAGGAACGGCGCGCCGGGGTCGAGGAGGTTCGCCACCCGCTCGCGCGGCGCCATCTTGCCGCGCGCGACATGGCGGGCCAGCGCCGCGCCGCCACCGCCCGCTGCAGCGAGCGCGGCCGCCCCGGCCACGGTATCCAGCATCGCCAGATGCGCGGCGCGGTTGGCGCGGAACGTGTCGGAGCCGGTCGGGACGCGGGAGAGCAGTTTCATGGCCGCACTCCTTGCGAACGCGCCGGGGGGAAGGGGGACGGGCGCCGGGCGGCCGGCGCCATGGAAAAGATGGATGGCAGAGTCATTTTTCCACCTTTTTCAATATGTTGCATGCCAAAATGTCGCAGCCGATCGGGGGGTGATTCTTGATTCACATCAAGGTGATGATGCGACCTTCCGGCGCAGGGTCGCGGCGGAAACCAAGCAAGAGACCTGCCATGAAGACCTCCTCCCTCGCCCTCGCCCTTCTCGCCGGACTGGCCGCCGGCCCGGCCCTCGCGCAATCGGCCGGCGACATGACCCTCGGCCTCGGCGTGGGCTTCGTCGCCCCGAAAAGCGACAACGGCATCCTGGCCGGCGCCGCCGCCGACATCGAGGACAATGCGCGCCCGACCGTCACCTTCGAATATTTCATCCGCGACAATATCGGCATCGAGGTGCTGGGCGCCCTGCCCTTCAAGCACAAGGTGAATGTCGGCGGCGCCTTCGCCGGCGTGACCAAGCACCTGCCGCCCACCATCTCGGTCAACTACCACATCCCGACCGGCGGCGCGATCACGCCCTTCGTCGGGCTGGGCGTCAACTACACCACCTTCTTCGAGGAGCGCTCCGCCCTCGGCAAGCTGGAGATCGAGGACAGCTTCGGCCTCGCCGCCCATGTCGGCATGGATTACGCGCTGACCGAGAAATCGGCGCTGCGGATGGACCTGCGCTATATCGACATCGACGCCGACGTGAAGCTGAACGGCGCCAAGATCGGCAAGGTCGAGGTCGATCCGGTGGTGGCCGGCGTCTCCTATATCATGAAATTCTGATCCTTCCCCGGATCGGATGGGTGCGGAGGGGTGCGGGTTCTGCCCGCACCCCTTTTCCATCGTCCGCCTCATTCCTGCGCCATCAGTTCGCGGCCGATCAGCATCCGCCGGATCTCCGAGGTGCCCGCGCCGATCTCCATCAGCTTCGCGTCGCGGAACAGCCGCGAGACCACGCTGTCGTTCAGGAACCCCGCGCCGCCGAGCGCCTGCACCGCCTGATGCGCCTGCACCATCGCCTGCTCGCTGGCATAGAGCACGCAGCCCGCCGCGTCGGCGCGGGTGACCTCGCCCCGGTCGCAGGCGCGCGCCGCCTCGTAGACATAGGCGCGGGCCGAGTTCATCGCGACATACATGTCGGCGATCTTGGCCTGCATGAGCTGGAAATTCCCGATCGGCTGGCCGAATTGCCGCCGCTCGCGCGCATAGGGCAGCACCTCGTCGAGACAGGCCGCCATGATGCCGGTGCCGATGCCCGACAGCACCACCCGCTCGTAATCGAGGCCGGACATCAGGACGCGCACGCCGCGGCCCTCCTGCCCGAGCACATTCTCGAACGGCACCTCGCAATCCTCGAAGACCAGTTCGCCGGTGTTGGAGCCGCGCATGCCCAGCTTGTCGAAATGCTTGCTGGTCGAGAAGCCCTTGAAGCCGCGCTCCACGATGAAGGCGGTGATGCCCTTCGCCCCGGCCTCGGGATCGGTCTTGGCATAGACGATGAGCGTATCGGCATCCGGCCCGTTGGTGATCCAGTATTTCGAGCCGTTGAGGACGTAATAGCCGTTGCGCTTCTCGGCCCGGAGTTTCATCGACACCACGTCCGATCCCGCCCCCGGCTCGCTCATCGCCAGCGCGCCGACATGCTCGCCCGAGACCAGCTTCGGCAGGTATCGCGCCTTCTGCTCGGCGCTGCCGTTCAGCTTCATCTGGTTGACGCAGAGGTTGGAATGCGCGCCGTAGGACAGGCTCACGCTGGCCGAGGCGCGGGCGATCTCTTCCGTGGCGATCACATGCGCCAGATAGCCCATGCCGGCGCCGCCATATTCCTCGGCCACGGTGATGCCCAGCAGGCCCAGCTCCCCCATCTCGCGCCAGAGCGCGGCGGGAAAGACGTTGTCGCGGTCGATGGCGGCGGCCTGCGGCTTCACCCGCTCCTGCGCCCAGCGATGCACCGTCTCGCGCAGCGCGGCGATGTCCTCACCCAGATCGAAACGCATCGGCGACGTGAACATCGGCCCCTCCCAAGGAAATGAACATATGTTCAATTAATCGCCGCGAGCGAGTCGCGTCAAGAGGCTTGCGCGCGGGCCGGCCTTCCCCCAGATCTGCCGGGCGACACCCCGGGAAGGAGATACCGATGCGCAAGACCCTCGCCCTCATGGCCCTCCTCGCCGCCCCCGCCCAGGCCGAGCAGGTGGGCAAGGTCGGCGTGGACTGGGTGGGCAACGACATCGTGATCGAGGCCTTTCCCGATCCCGAGGTGCAGGGCGTCACCTGCCACCTCGCCTATTTCGACCGCTCGGTGATCGACCGGCTGCATCAGGGCAACTGGTTCGAGGATCCGAGCTGGTCGGCGGTCGACTGCACGCAGACCGGCCCGATCGTGCTGGGCGACATCGACAGGGGCCGCGACGGCGAGGCGGTGTTCAGCGAGGGCCGCTCGCTGATCCTGAAATCGCTGAAGGTGACGCGCGTCTTCGACGCGAAGAACAACGCGCTGATCTATCTCGGCCATGCCAGCGAACTGACGCAGGGGTCCGGCAAGATGTCGCTCTCCGTCGTGCCCCTGCCCGCCGCCGCGCCCTGACCGGCCGGATGGCGGGGGGCCGATGGCGCCGGTCGGGCCCGGTTCCGCAGATCGCCGGCGCGGGGGGCGAGCGCGCGGCGGCCTCCCGGCCGCAGAGGCTCGCGGCACCGGAAAGCCCCCGGCCCATCCCCCCGTTCTCCCGCCCGGAAACATCTTCCCGGTGCGGACCGGCCGGCGGCGCGGCCCCTTGCGCCGCGGCGATGCCCCGGCGGGACGGTTAGGCTTTTCACCCCTGCCCGCCTCCAGTATAAGGGCGGTCAGCCATGGCAGGGCCAGCCTGCGCATCCTGCGCGCCGCCCGGTAACGCCAACAACACCAACGAGGATGGCATGAGCAAACATTCCCCCGACGCCGACGTGGCCTTCATTCAGGCGCTGGCCGAACTGCTGAACAAGAACGAGCTGACCGAGCTTTCGGTGAAGCGCGAATATGGCGAGGATGACAGCCTCGAGGTGCGGGTGGTGAAACAGGCCAATATCGTCACCACCGCCGTTGCGGCGCCGGTCCTGGCGGCCGCCGCGCCGCAGGTGGCGGCCGCGGCCCCGGCCGGCGCTCCGGCGGCGGCGGAGGATCCGGCGCAGCATCCGGGCGCGGTGACCTCGCCCATGGTCGGCACCGCCTATCTCGCGCCCGAGCCGGGGGCCGCGCCCTTCATCACCATCGGCAGCGCGGTGGCCGAGGGGCAGACCGTGCTCATCATCGAGGCGATGAAGACGATGAACCACATCCCCGCCCCGCGCGCCGGCACGGTGAAGCGCATCCTCGTCTCCGACGGCACGCCGGTCGAATACGGCGCGCCGCTGCTGATCATCGAGTGAGGGGCCGCGCGTGAGCCAGTTGTTCGAGAAGATCCTGATCGCCAATCGCGGCGAGATCGCGCTGCGCGTGATCCGCGCCTGTCACGAGATGGGCATCAAGTCGGTCGCCGTCCATTCCACCGCCGATGCCGACGCCATGCATGTGCGCATGGCCGACGAAAGCGTCTGCATCGGCCCCGCCGCCTCGGGGCAGAGCTATCTCAACAAGGCCGCCATCATCTCGGCCTGCGAGATCACCGGGGCGCAGGCGGTGCATCCGGG
>JBDHSR010000294.1:0-4632 GCA_039808305.1 Gemmobacter sp.
CTCCAGCATCGCGCGCTTTACGGCGTGAGCAAGGACGGCCAGGTGGAATTCGCCATCGTCCGCACCGGCGGCTATGTCGATTACGGCTTCGGCGGCTTCATCTACCAGCGCAACGGCAGCGTCACCCTGCCGTCGGAGGGCGAGGATACCGCCGAATACAAGGGCCAGGCTCGCTATACGGGCAAGTTCGCCTCGCTGCGCGATTTCAAGGCCCGGGGCGGGCTGGAATATGGCCGCGCCGACATGACGATGGACATCGACTACGACGATTTCAACGACGGCAATGGCGTGAAGGGCCGGATCTTCAACCGCCGGATCTACGACATGGACGGCAAGGACATCACCCAGAACGTGATCGACGCCCTGTCGAGCGAGGCCGAGACCCAGCTGGGCGAACTGCCGGAAATCCGCTTCCGCATCGGGCCCGGCGTGATGGACGACAACGGCGAGATCATCGGCACGGTGAGCAGCTCCTACTACAACGGCAAGGGCGCGATCGAGGGCTTCGAGGAGGGCAACTACTACGCCATCGTCGAAGGCAAGAATGCCGATCAGGTGGTGGGCGTCGTGGTGGTCGAGGGCGACGATCCGCGCTGGACCGGCGTGACCACGCGCGAGACCGGCGGCTTCATCCTGCAACGCAAGAAAAAGTGACGCCGATGCGGTCGCTGCGGCACGTTCTGGCCGCGGGGCTGCTGGCCGCCGGTATGGCCGTCCTGCCGGCGGGACAGGCGGCGGCGGAGGCCCCCTCTCCGGCCGCCGGGGCCGGGCTGTCGGCGCAGGAGCTGCGCGTCCTGGGCTACCAGTTGCTGGAAGCTGGCGACATTCCGGCGGCGGAATCCGTGGCGGGCGCCCTGCTCGCCCGCGATCCGCGCGACAACGCGGCGCTGATGCTGCGGGCGCAGACACGGCTGGCGCGGGGCGATGGCGATGGCGCGCGGGCCGATGGGCGCAAGGTCTACCGGCTGGCGGAAAGCCGCAACGCCCGCTTCGGCGCGGCGCTGTTCGTCGCCAACGCGCTGGTCGAGGATGGCTACAACTCGCTGGGCCAGCTCTGGCTGCGCCGCGCCGCGCAGGCGGCCCCCGATGGCGAGAGCCGCGCTCTCGTCGCCCGCGACTACGACCATGTGCGCAGCCGCAACCCCTGGCTGTGGAACTTCACCCTGCGCGTCGCCCCCTCGAACAATGTCAATGACGGGTCGAGCGAGGCGAGCTACGACAATCCCGGCATTCCCTGGCTCGACCCCGAGATCGAGATCGACGGCGCGCAGAAGGCGCTGTCGGGGGTGGAGACGGTGCTGGGCTTCGCCGCGACCTATCGCCTGCCGCCGGGCCCCACCACGATGACCGCGCTGGAATTCCGCGCCCAGCAGAGCATCGTCACCCTGTCGGACGAGGCGAAGGCGCTGGCGCCCGGCCTGCGCGGCGCCGATTACAACAGCGCGACGGTGGAGGCGGGCCTCACCCGCCGCATCCGCCCCGAGGGCGGCGTCTGGACCTACGCCCTCGGCGTCTGGGCCGGGCATGACTGGGCCGGGGGCGCGAGCCTCTCGAACTCGCTGCGCCTCGAGGCGCAGGCCGACCGGCCCTTCGGCGCCACCATGGCCGGCATGGCCGCGCTCAGCGTCGAGCGGCAATGGCGGCTGGATTCGGCCGTCCGCTCCGCCGATGTGCTGGCGGTGACCCTCGGCTTCCAGAAGCGGCTGGCCAACCGGGACCGGCTGCAACTGACGCTGGGCGGGCGGCTGACCGAAAGCGACAGCCCCGGCCTGCGCTACAACGCGGTGAACGCCCGCCTCTCCTGGGACAAGGCCCGGCCCATCGCCGGCATCGGCCTCGGCGCCGCGCTGACGGTCGAGGCGCGCGACTACCCGGATTCGCCCTTCGATCCGGTGGACGGCCGGCAGGATACCCGCATCGCGCTCGATGTCTCGCTCCAGCACGAGGACATCCAGTTCTACGGCTTTTCCCCCACGCTCGACCTGCGCGCATCGCGCAACCATTCCGATGTCGGGCTTTATTCCTCGCGCGATCTCGGGCTGACGCTGGGCTTCCGGTCGAGCTTCTGATCCCTGTCGTTCCCGCTGGCATCCGCCGCCGATCCGCCTATCCTGCGCGTCCTCAGCAAGACAGGAGACGCCGATGACCATCCGCTATCTTCACACCATGGTCCGCGTGCTGGACCTCGACAAGACCATCGCCTTCTTCCGCCTGCTCGGGCTGGAGGAGACCCGCCGGATGGAGAACGAGCAGGGCCGCTTCACGCTGGTCTTCCTCGCCCCGCCCGGCCAGCCGGAATGCCCGGTGGAGCTGACCCATAACTGGGACGGCGATGCCGGCCTGCCCTCCGACAGCCGGCATTTCGGCCATCTCGCCTATGAGGTGGACGACATCTACGCCACCTGCGCCCATCTTCAGGCCCATGGCGTGACGATCAACCGCCCGCCGCGCGACGGGCATATGGCCTTCGTGCGCTCGCCCGACAATGTGTCGGTGGAGCTGCTCCAGAAGGGCGCGGCGCTGGCGCCGGCGGAGCCCTGGGCCTCGATGCCGAATACCGGGCATTGGTGAGGGCGAAGGGGGGCTTTCCGCCCCCCTCTTGGCCTGCGGCCAATTCACCCCCCGAGGATATTTGTGAACAGATGAGCGGGAGGGGTTGCATGGCCGGGCGGCGCAAGGCAGGACGGGGCGCATGGGCGAGAGGGCTTTTCTGAATGTCGAGGCGTCGCTGACCGGGCGGCGCTGGGTCGGGCCGGGCGAGGAGATGACCCGTCAGGCCGAGGCGCTGGCGCAGGCGACGCGGCTGCCCCCGGCGCTTTGCCAGATCCTCGCGCGGCGCGGCGTGGCGCCGGGCGAGGCGGAGGGGTTCCTGGCCCCCGCCCTGCGCGACCTGCTGCCCGACCCGATGACGCTGCGCGACATGGCGCCGGCGGCGGAGCGGCTGCTGCGGGCGGTGAAGGGGCGCGAGCGGATCGCCATCTTCGCCGATTACGACGTGGATGGCGGCGCCTCGGCCGCGCTGCTGCTCGTCTGGCTGCGGGCGCTGGGGCGCGAGGCCACGCTCTATATCCCCGACCGGATCGACGAGGGCTATGGCCCGAACGTGCCCGCCATGCAGGCGCTGGCGGCGGCGCATGAGCTGATCCTCTGCGTCGATTGCGGCACGCTCAGCCATGAGCCGATCGCGGCGGCGCGCGGGGCGGATGTGGTGGTGCTGGACCATCACCTCGGCGGCGAGACGCTGCCGCCCGCGCTCGCCGTGGTGAACCCGAACCGGCAGGACGAGGATGGCACGCTCGGCCATCTCTGCGCCGCTTCGGTGGTGTTCCTGCTTCTGGTCGAGGCGAACCGGCGGCTTCGCGCCGAGGGGATAAGCGGGCCGGATCTGATGGCGCTGCTGGATCTGGTGGCGCTGGCCACGGTGGCCGATGTGGCGCCGCTGATCGGGGTGAACCGGGCCTTCGTGCGGCAGGGGCTGCGCGTCATGGCGCGGCGCGAGCGGGCGGGGCTGCGCGCGCTGGCAGACGCCGCGCGGATGGACAGCGCGCCGACGCCCTATGCGCTGGGGTTCCTTCTCGGCCCTCGGGTGAACGCGGGCGGGCGGATCGGCCAGGCCGATCTGGGCGCGCGGCTGCTGGCCACCGCGGACGAGGCCGAGGCTGTGGCACTGGCCGCACGGCTCGACCAGTTGAACGGCGAGCGGCGCGAGATCGAGGCGGCGGTGCGCGCCGCCGCTTTGGCGCAGGCCGAGGCGCGGGGCGTGGACGGGCCGCTGGTCTGGGCGGCGGGCGCCGGCTGGCATCCCGGCGTGGTCGGCATCGTGGCCGCGCGGCTGAAGGAGGCGACCAACCGCCCCGCCGTGGTGATCGGGCTGGAGGGCGGCATCGGCAAGGGCTCGGCCCGTTCGGTGAACGGGGTCGATCTCGGCGCGGCGGTGCAACGGCTGGCGGCGGAGGGGCTGCTGCTGAAGGGCGGCGGGCACCGGATGGCCGCCGGCCTCACGGTGGAGGAAGACCGGATCGAGCCCGCCATGGCGCGGCTGGCCGAGCTTCTGGCGAAGCAGGGCGCCGGGGCCACCGGCCCGGCCGACCTGCGGCTCGACGGGTTGCTGGCGCCCGCCGCCGCCTCGCTGGCGCTGGTCGAACAGCTTGAGGCCGCCGGCCCCTACGGCGCCTCGGCCCCCGCCCCGCGCTTCGCCTTCGCCGATCAGGCGGTCAGCGCCCGGCGCATCGGCGAATCGCATCTGCGGCTGAGCTTCGGCGACGGCGCGGGCCGGGTGGAGGCGGTAGCCTTCGGCGCCTTCGACGGCCCGCTCGGCCCCGCGCTGGAGCAGGCCGGGCACCAGCGTTTCCACCTCGCCGGGCGGCTGGAAATCAACAGCTATGGCGGGCGCAACCGGGTGCAATTGCGGCTGGAGGATGCCGCAAGGGCATGATCGGCTGCATTTTTCCCTTGCAGCCCCCGCAGGCCACCGCTACATAGCCGCCACCGGCCACGGCCCGTTCGTCTATCGGTTAGGACACCAGGTTTTCAACCTGGGAAGAGGGGTTCGACTCCCCTACGGGCTGCCACTTCCTCCCTAATTGTCACGTTTCATCTGTGGGGCTCGGCCTCATCTTTACCGATATTTCA
>JBDHSR010000295.1:0-4610 GCA_039808305.1 Gemmobacter sp.
GGATCGGTGCCGATCTTCGCCGTGGCGCGGATGCGGGCGCGGGGCGTCAGGCCATGGGCGCGGCCGAAATCGGCATTGCCGATCAGCACGGCGGCGGAGCCGTCGACGATGCCCGAGGAATTGCCGGCATGGTGGATATGCTCGATCCGCTCCAGATGCGGGTATTTCATCAGGGCGATCCTGTCGAAGCCCGGCATGGTCTCGCCCATGTCCTTGAAGCTGGCTTTCAGCGCGCCCAGCGTCTCCACCGTGGTGCCGGGGCGCATGTATTCGTCATGATCGAGAAGGGTCAGCCCGTTGCGGTCGGTGACCGGCACGATGGAGCGGGCGAAGCGGTTGTCGGCCCAGGCCGCGGCGGCGCGGCGCTGGCTTTCCACCGCCAGCGCGTCGGCCTGCGCGCGGGTGAAGCCGTATTCGGTGGCGATGATGTCGGCGCTGATGCCCTGCGGCACGAAATGGGTCTTCATCGCAAGGGCCGGGTCCACCGCGATGGCGGCGCCGTCCGAGCCCATGGCGACGCGGCCCATCATCTCCACCCCGCCGGCGATATAGGCCGACCCGGCGCCGCCCTTCACCTGATTGGCGGCGAGGTTCACCGCCTCCATCCCCGAAGCGCAGAAGCGGTTGATCGCGAGGCCGGGGATCGACTGGTCCAGCCCCGAGGCCAGCACCGCCGAGCGCGCGAGGCAGCCGCCCTGTTCGCCGACTTGGGTGACATTGCCCCAGATCACATCCTCGACCGCATGGCCGGCCAGCCCGTTGCGCGCCGCGATGGCATCGAGCATCTGCGCCGAAAGCGCGACCGAGGTGACCTCGTGCAGCGCGCCGTCGGGGCGGCCCTTGCCGCGCGGGGTGCGGATGGCGTCGTAGATGAAAGCGTCGGTCATGGTCTCCTCCGGGTCGGTATGCGGGCGGGTCGGTCTTGCGGATCGAGGCTAGCAGGCCCCGCCCGCCGATGGGTGAATGCCGTCACGTCGCGCCGCGCCGTCACGCGGCGTCACGCCGGGTCAGATGGCCCTGTCGGACGGATTGCCGGGCATCAGGTCATAGGGATGTTTCCAACCGGGCAGGGCAGCGATCCGGCTGAGCCAGCGGTCGAGATGCGGCCAGTCGGCGCGGTCGAAGCCGAAAGGCTCGGGATAGTAGAGATAGCCGCAGCAGGAGAAATCGGCGATGGTCGGCCCGTCGCCCACGATCCAGTCGCGCCCGGCGAGATGCTGGTCCAGCACCGCATAGGCGGCGCGCAGCCGGCCTTGCAGGAAGGGCGCGACCCCCTCGGGCCGCTTCTCCGGCGGCAGGAAGTTCATCAGGAAGCGGCAGGGTCCAGCCTGGCCCGAGAGCTTGTGATTGTCCCAGAACAGCCAGCGCAAGACCTCGCGCCGCGCCTCCGGCGTCGCGCCGCCGAACCGCCCGCTCCGCTCGGCGATATGGGTCAGGATCACGCCGGACTGGGTGAGCACCTCCGCCCCGTCGACCAGCACCGGCACCTCGCCCATCGGATTGATCGCCCGGAACGCCGCGCCGCGCGCCTCGCCGTTGAAGAAATCGACGAAACGGGGCTGCCAGTCGATCCCCGCCAGGGTGAGCGCCAGCGCCGCCTTGTAGGCATTGCCGCTTTCGCCGAAGCAATAGAGCCGCATGGACCATCCTCCTGCCTTGCGCCCGGCGGCGGGCGCCGGGGGTTTTCCACCCCCGGACCCCCGGAGGGTATTTCATTCAGGTTGAAGAAGGATTTGTTAACCTTCCTCCATTACCGTGAGCCTGCGGTACAGGCTGGGGAGCCGATGACCGCTCAGGTTGAAGCCCTGTCCCGCTCAGTCGCATAGCCAAGGCGTAATGCGGGACAGGGTGGATACATCTTCAACCTGATCCCAAATACCCTCCCGCCGAAGGCGTCCGCCCTTTCCGTCCCGCTCAGCGTTTCCGGCTTTCCAGCTCGGCGTTGAACAGCCGCAGCCGGTGGGTGAGGGTGTCCTTGTCGATCACGCTCGACCAGTTCTCGAACAGGAAGGACAGCGCCTCGCCCTCGTCCAGCCCGGCCTCCTGCGCGAAGCCCTTGAGGCGGCGATAGCCGTCTTCCGTCATGGCGACGGGGAAGCGGCGGGTCAGGCGGAAGCGTTTGGGCATGGGCGTCTCCGGTCGGGCGGGGGCGGGAGCCTTGTTGCGAGGCTCCCGCGCCCGGATTTGCCGCAGCTTAGAACGCCTCGGGGGCGAGCGCCATCACCGGATCGGCGCCGCTTTCGATCCGGGCGAGGTGCATGGCGCAGGCCGGCAGGTGGCGCGCCATGTAGTAGCGCCCGGTCGCCAGCTTGGTCTCGTAGAAGGCGCGGTCGGCGGCGCCGGCGTCGAGCGCCGTATGGGCGGCCTTCGCCATGCGGGTCCACATCAGGCCGAGGCAGACATGGCCCATCAGGTGCATGAAGTCGTAGCTGCCGGCCAGCGCGGCGTCGGGGTTCTTCATGCCGTTGGACATGAAGAACATGCCGGCGGACTGGAGCTGTTTCGAGGCGGTCTTCAGCGCCTCGGCGAAGGGTTTCATCCGGTCGTCGCCGTCATGCGCCTTGCATTCGGCCTTCACCATCTCGAAGAAGGCCATCACATGCCTGCCGCCATCCGCCGCCAGCTTGCGGCCGACCAGATCGAGCGCCTGCACGCCGTTCGCGCCCTCGTAGATCATGGCGATGCGGGCGTCGCGGACGAACTGGCTCATGCCCTGTTCCTCGATATAGCCGTGCCCGCCGAAGATCTGCTGGGCCTGCACCGCCATTTCAAAGCCCTTGTCGGTCTGGAAACCCTTGATGACCGGGGTGAGCAGGCCGACCAGCCCGTCGGCCGCCGCATCGCCCTGCCGGTGGTGGCGGTCGATCAGCGAGGCGCCCCAGAAGGTCAGCGCGCGGGCGCCCTCGAGGAAGCTTTTCTGGTCCATCAGCATGCGGCGGATGTCGGGATGCACGATCAGCGGGTCGGCGGGGCCGGCGGCGTTCTGCGCCCCGGTGACCGCGCGGCCTTGCAGCCGGTCCTTGGCATAGGCGAGCGCGTTCTGATAGGCGGCCTCGGCCACCGCATAGCCTTGCAGGCCGACGCCGAGCCGCGCCTCGTTCATCATGGTGAACATGGCGCGCATCCCCTTGTGTAGCTCGCCCAGCAGGAAGCCGGTCGCGCCGTCATAGTTCATCACGCAGGTGGCATTGCCGTGGATGCCCATCTTCTCTTCGATCTTGCCGACCGAGACCGCGTTGCGCGCGCCGAGGGACCCATCGGCGTTCACCATGACTTTCGGCACGATGAAGAGCGAGATGCCCCTGGTGCCCTCGCCGCCGCCCGGCGCCTTGGCCAGCACCAGATGGATGATGTTATCGGCGAGGTCGTGGTCGCCGGCGGAGATGAAGATCTTCTGCCCGGTGATGCGGTAGGAGCCGTCCGCCTGCGGCTCGGCCCTGGTGCGCAGGAGGCCCAGATCGGTGCCGCAATGCGGCTCGGTCAGGTTCATCGTGCCGGTCCAGTCGCAGCTCACCATCTTCGGCAGATACATCGCCTTCTGTTCGGCGGTGCCATGGGCATGGATCGCCGAAACCGCGCCATGGGTCAGGCCCTGATACATGTTGAAGGCCATGTTGGCCGAGACGAAGATCTCGCCCACCGCGCTTTGCATCAGGTAGGGCAGGCCCTGGCCGCCATAATCCGGGTCGCAGTCGAGCGCGGTCCAGCCGCCCTCCTTCATCGCGGCGAAGGCGGCCTTGAAGCCCTCGGGCGTGCGCACCACGCCGTTTTCCAGCACGCAGCCCTCGGCATCGCCCACCGCGTTGAGCGGCGCCAGCACCTCGGAGGCGACCTTGCCGGCCTCTTCCAGCACCGCCGCGGTGAAGGCGGGCTCCAGCTCCTCGTAGCCGGGCACGCCGGCCTCGGTCACGTTCAGCACCTCCTGGAGCAGGAACTGCATGTCCTTCACGGGGGCGGTATAGCTCGGCATCGGTCTTTCTCCCTTGGATATGGCGGTCAGCGGGCGGTCTTGCGCAGCTCCGCCAGCCGTTCGGCGCCCCAGGCCATCTGGGCCTTCAGCTCGCCGATCGCCTCGTTCAACTCGTCGCGCTGCCGTTCCATCGTGCCCAGCCGCTCCTGCGCCAGTTCGTAGGTGCGGCGCAGTTGCGCCTCCTGCTGGCCGGGATCGCGGTCGTACATGTCGAGCAACTGGCGGATGTCCTCCAGCGAGAAGCCGAAGCGCTTGCCGCGCAGGATCAGCTTCAGCCGGGCCCGGTCGCGCCGGGTGAACAGCCGCCGGGTGCCCTGGCGGATGGGGAACAGCAGCTCTTTCTGTTCGTAGAATCGCAGGGTGCGCGGCGTGACCTCGAAGGCGTCGCACATCTCGCGGATGGTCATGAGATCCGACGGATCGACGGATTTCTGATAGGGCATCGTTACACTCTCGCAGCGGTTACTCTGCGTCAAGGATGGGAGGTCGGGGCCGAGCTTACCAGAGAAAGTTACGTTGACGTAAACAGAACGTCACGTCAGGAAAATGGTGACGTAATGTCGGGAAAAATCTGGGCGGTGGCGTGTAATTTTCTGACCCTGCGTCAGGCTGGGAGGTCTTGGCTTGCGGGTCTGGCGGC